>LNDR01000410.1 GCA_001464755.1 Rhizobiales bacterium Ga0077524 | reverse complement strand
CGTCATATTCACGACCGCCCCCTTCGAGGCGGAGTAGAACAGGCTCGGGTTGCCGCCCCTCAGACCATCGATCGACGAAATATTCACGATTGAGCCGCCACCCTGGCGGCGCATCTCGGGAATCGCATACTTCGCCATCAGCATCATGGATGTGACGTTGATGCGCATAGCCGCATCCCAGGCCGCGGGATCGACGTCGACGGCGTTTCCCATCGGCCCGCCGATACCGACGTTGTTGACCAGGACGTCGACGCGGCCCCAGGCACTGACGATTGTTGTCACGGCAGCCGCACACGAAGACTGGTCCGCAACATCGGCCATGACCACCATCGACGTGCCACCGTCGGCGGCGATCATCGCTTTGGTCGCTTCGGCCCAGGCGGGCGTCGCATCGATGAGCGCAGCAGGATTGCAGCTGCGCGGCCGTTGCCGATGCCCTCGCCGCGCGAGCCCGCGCCCGTGACGATCGCGACCTTACCCTTCAGACCCATTTCAGGCATCGGCGTGCTCTCCTTCTCGAATGCCCCTTCTGGAGATGATCTTGCCGTCCGCACGGCAAGAAGAGCAAGCAACAGTACGGGGGCCGTCGAGGCTAGCGTCCAGGAAAGGCGCGGTCGACGATGGCTCGGGCGTCGGTCCAATCGATGCCCTGGCCATAGGTGGCGCGAGGCAGACCGGAGAGTCGGCTGGCGATGAAAGCATCGGCAATGGCTGGTGGCGCATGGCTCCGCAGCACGACGCCGGCCGCGACGACCGCCAAGGTTTCGACAAGCTGGCGAGCTCGACGATCGAGGGCGCGCGGATCTTGCAGAATCGCTTCGATACGAGCAAGGCTGGCTTTCAGGTGTGGATCGCCGCTGGCGACATCCGACAGATCCTCGATGACGAGCCCGACGACATCTGGCTCGCGCTGGAGGACACGAAGCACGTCGAGCGCCATGACGTTGCCAGAGCCTTCCCATATGGAATTTACCGGGACCTCGCGATAAAGACGCGCGGCGAGCCCGTCCTCGACATAGCCGTTACCACCGAGACACTCCATGGCCTCCATCACCAGTGGCGGCGCCAGCTTGCAGACCCAATACTTGACGATCGGAGTCATTAACCTCGCAAAGGCACGGGCGCGCGGATCGTCGACATGATCGACGGCGCGGGCCAGACGGAAGACGAGCGCCGTCGCCGCGTCGACGTCCAGCGCCATGTCGGCCAGCACCTCGGCCATGACGGGCGATTCGACCAGAGGCCGACCGAACACGAACCGATGGCGTGCGTGATGGACGGCGTTCGCAAGGGCAAGACGCATGAGGCCGGCGGAAGAGACCGCACAATCAAGCCGCGTCGCCGTGACCATCCCGATGATCGTCGCGACGCCACGGCCCTCCTCGCCGACAAGCCAGGCGTGGGCCTGGTCGAACTCGACTTCGGCGGAGGCGTTGGAACGATTACCGAGCTTGTCCTTCAGGCGCTGCAAGCGCAGCCCGTTCAGCGTGCCATCAGGAAGGAACCGTGGCATCAGGAAGCACGACAAGCCGCCGGGTGCCTGGGCGAGAACGAGAAATGCGTCGCTCATCGGCGCTGACAGGAACCACTTATGGCCCGTGAGGATGTGCTCACCCGTCGACGGATGACCGGCAGGCTCGGCACGTGTGGTGTTTGCCCCGACGTCCGTGCCGCCCTGCTTCTCGGTCATGCCCATGCCGAGGGTCGCACCGGTCTTGGCATGGGCTGGAATAAAGCGACGATCATAGCTTGAGCTCAGAATACGAGGCAGCCAGGCCTCGGCGAGTTCGGGCGCGGCCAGGAGTGCCGGCACAGCTGCGTTGGTCATGGTCAGCGGACAGACGTGACCGGCTTCCATCTGGGCGGCAAGGTACAGGCGCGCGGCACGCACGACATTTCGCCCCGGACGCGGCGCCGCGTCGTCGCGGATCAAGTGGCTCCACGCTCCGGATGCCAAGCCTGCTGTTACGCTTTCCTGCATCAAGGTGTGGTAAGCGGGATGATACTCGATGAAGTCGCGACGGCGGCCCTTCTGGTCGAACGAGTGCAACGTTGGCGGATGGGCGTTGGCTTGCCGACCGAGTTCGAGTGCATCACCAGAGCCGCAGTACCGCGCGAATGCAGCGAGCGCCGGCATATCGTGAGCCTCGCCTGCCTCCCGGGTCACCGCCTCCGTGAGAGCGGCATCCGTTGCAAGCAGATCGATATCAGCGAATAGCGGGCTTTGGTTGGTCACCTCGGGGGAGCTTGCTGGCGGCGGCATGGCGTCCTTCCGGCTCTCGAGCCGACACGGTCTTCCCGGACCCGGGGCGCGGTCATGCCCGTGAGGGCAAGGAATGGGCTCCGCTCGACATCATATGCCAGACGCTCAAGGCCGCGAACGTTCACTGTCGCGTCCTTCTCCGCTGTCCCCATGGCGCCATGACCGGCTGCTCACATTCCGCCGGTCTCGCCACGGTCGGCGCGACGCGAGAACTCGGTCTGGCCGCCGGAGGCGAGAATACGGGCTTGCTCGACCCAGTTCTCTCGCTCGATACGACCCTTGAAGTCGAGCACATGGCTGACGCGTTCGATGTCCGCAACGGTCCATTCGGCAATCTGCTCGTAGGTCATGACGCCCATCTGATTGAGCTTCTTCTCGATCAGTACGCCGATGCCGCGGATACGCTTGAGGTCGTGAGCCTCACCGGCCCGGGCCGCGAATGGGCTCGACCCGGTCGCGCGAAGAGCCTCGGAGCGAACGGAGCGAAGGCTCGACAGGTCGCCGGACCTCTGAGCGTCGGACGAGGAGACAGACTCGATCCGCGGCGTCGCGGCGGCCGATGCGGCTGGTGGAGTGCCATTCGCCGTCGTCGGGCGGACCGTGGCCAGGGCTGCAACTGCGGCACTGGCGGCAGCCGTCGCGGCAACCACCGACGCCGATGCCGCAGCTTCGGGCATGGACGGCGTCGCGGCCGGCTGGGTGATGGGCAGCGCGCCGACAGCCGGCACATCCGGCTTGGCGGCAGCTTCCGCGAGTGCCGGAGTGCTCGGCATCGGCTGCGACAAGGCCTGGACGCGCGTTACCGGTGGTACGGGCTTGGGGGCCACGGCGTCGGCGTCACGACGTTCGAAATCACGCGAACTGGCGGTATCGCCGCCGCGGGCGAGGATCTGGGCCTGCTCGACCCAGTTCTCGCGCCTGATCCGGCCTTGGTGCCCGAGCAACTGGTCGAACCGCTCCACGTCAATTCCTGTCCACTGCGCGATCTGGCCATACCGGGCGACGCCCTGGGCGAAGAGAAGGCGTTCGATTTCGGGCGTGATACCACCGATGCGTTGCAGCACGTCGCGGGAGGCGACCGCCGGACGAGCCTGCTCAGGGGAGGAACTTTCAGCAGGGGACGTCACGCTGGGAGTGATTGGAACGGCGGGCGCAGGTGCCGCGATGTCGGGAGACCGCTCCTGGCTAGCCGTTGGAACCGGATTGACGATTGGCTCGTCAGCAATGGGCGGCCTCGAAGCGGCAGCAGCGGCTGCAGCCATCGCCGCAGCGGCGGCTGCGGCAGTCTCGAAGCTGACACGCTCTGTGCGTACCGCGGCGACGGGACGCGTAGCCGACGACGCTGCGGATGACGCAGGCGCGATGGCAGCAGCGGCCACGACGGAACCCGATGCCAAAGGCGGCGTGGGCACGACGGCCGGTATCTGGCTGACCGGTGCTGTGGCGGGCTTGGGTTTTGTCGTTTCAGGCAACACGCCTTTCGCAAGCAGGCTCGAATAGTAGGTGTCCTTGCCGCTGGCCAGAATCTGGGCCTGCTCGATCCAGTTCTCCTGCTCGATACGCACCTGGAACCCGAGCTCGTGACTGATCCGCGCGACATCCGCTGGCTTCCACGCGCCGATCTCGGCGAATGTGCGAACCCCGAGGCGATGCAGTGCAGTTTCAAGCGTTTGGTCGATGGCCCGAATCCGCTTCAAATCGTCGGCCGAGCGCCCCGCGGGCAGACGGGAGATCTCTGGCGAGCGCGGGATGCTCACTGCGGCGGCGGCACCAGTTCCCCCAGCCACGGCACCCTTGGATGGCTGTTGTGGCGTTGTTGCAGGTCTAGCCTCGTGCGGGCCTGCCAATGCCCGCTCGAAGCGCGATACAGGATCCACCGAAGAACTCGACGAGGACTGGTGGCGTGACGACACCGTGGTCGGCCGGCCCGTCACTTCGCTGCCAGGCATCGGCTCGAGGGTGTCGGCCCTGCGGAAGGCGTCGCGGACGGGGGCGGGCGGAGCGACGGGCGCGATCGGCTTCGGCGTATAGCTGGGGGCCATCGACTGGCGTGCAGCGGCACCTGCGGCCGCGGCGCCTGCAATTGCTCCAGCCGGAACCATCGCCGACGATCTCGACGGCGCCGTCGAAGGGGCGATCATGCGGCGGGCGAGGCACGCGATCCAGCAGCCGAGGACATATGTCAGCCCGAGAAGCAGCAGCGTCTGCCAAGCGAATGCGGTCATGTGCTTCCATCTCCCCCGAACGCAACAACCACGAGCAGTTCAGCTCCTGTCGTTCTCTACCTGACCGCATGTGGCCCAACCAACGACAAGCCCAACGGCAAACGCGATTGCCACGTACCAGAACAGCTGAATAAAGAGATAACCCATGACACCTCGCTTCGATCGTGCCCTGCCTGCGCTTGCAGAACTTACTGCTTGATTTTAACCACGAACTCGATGCGCCTGTTCATGGCGCGTCCCTCGGGCGTGGCGTTGTCAGCAATATTGCGGTTCTGCCCGTATCCGATCGCGACCAGACGGCTCGGCTCCACGCCAGCTCGCGAGAGATACTCGCGCACGGAGTTGGCGCGGCGATCCGACAACCGCTGGTTTCGCTCGGGAGTCCCTTCCGCGTCCGTATGTCCCTCGATCTCGACGATCAACGACGGGCAACGGTTGGCTGCGTCGGCGACCTTGTTGAGGGTCGGAAAGCTCGCCCGGTCTAGATCGAAGCTCGCCCGGTTGAAGTTGACGATGCCCTCGCGAACGACCTTGGACAGCGCCTCCTGGCAAACATCGACGACTTTTTCTTCCTCTGTGCGCGGTCTGGCCGGTGGCGCAGCCTTGAGAGCTTCAGCGCGACGACGTTCCGCCTCCCCGGCCTGCTGGCGGACATTGGCCTCGGCAAGACGGCGGTCATCGTCTGCCTTCTGTCGGGCAGCGGCCTCGGCACGGCGGCGCTCCTCCTCCGACTGCTGACGGGCAGCGGCATCGGCACGGCGGCGGTCCTCCTCCGACTGCTGACGGGCAATGGCCTCCGCACGGCGGCGCTCCTCCTCCGTCTTCTGACGGGCAGCGGCCTCGGCGCGGCGGCTCTCCTCCTCCGCCAGCTGGCGGGCATTTGCTTCAGCGCGGCGGCGCTCCTCGTCCGCGCGACGGCGCTCCACATCAGACTGTGAGCGACGCAACTCTTCAGCGCGGCGCTCTGCCTCGACGCGGGCGATGTCCTCGCGGCGGCGGGTCTCTTCCGCGCGCGCCTGGATGGCTGCAAGGTCGAGCATTACTCGCACCTCGGTATCGCACGCCGCTCCGGCGCTCGCGCGAACCTCCGCCGGCAGCGACCGGGCCAATGGCTCTTCATCTGTCGTACCCGTAACCAGGAGGCGACGGTCAGTTATGGCCGCTTGGCCGCTACCCAATTTCTGGAGAGCGCCGAATGCCACCTCCAGGCACTGCTCCCAACCGGGAGGCTGACCCGTCGCGAGCTGCAATTCGTCTCGAACGCGGCGGCCAGCGAACCGCTGGCGCGCCATCGCAGCGAGCGCGCCACGCGCCTTCTCGTCGGGCACATAGCCTGAAAGCACGATTGTATCGGCCTCAGCTCTCGCCATCGTCTCGTATGGGGCGACGGGTTTGACCGCCGGCTCGCGATGACGAATCTCGCCGTTGGTCCGGAAAGCCGCCAGAACGCCGATTCGCATCGTCCGCTCGACCTCCCCGGCACGCTCCGCCGTTGCTGCGATTCCGCTCAACGTGGCTGATTTGTCGCGTATCTCTCCGGTGCCTTCGTCCAGCCGGCCGAGTTGCTCGAGAACGCCAACAGCCACGGCCGCGAACTGCTCGGGCGCACCGAAAGCTGGCTCCATGCGGTCTACGATTTTGGCGTCGGGAGCGAGGCGGCGGGCGACGCGCATCAATTCATCACGAACCATATCGCTCGGGACATGACCGACGAGCTGAATCTCCTTGGCTTGGCGTCGCACCGACCACATGTACGGCGATGCCCGGGGCGGACGGACGGCATCGCTCTTGAGGCGTATCCCCTGTGGCATCTGCCCAGCCAAAGCCGTCTTGAGGGCTCGGTAGCTGCGCACGTCGATAGCGTCTCCACGCAAGGAGATGCTGGTCTCCTCGAGATCGATGGCGCCTTCGCGAAGCTGGGTCAGCTGTTTCAGGCCGAACCCTACCCCACCCAGCCACACGTCGATAGGCGGAGCGCCGCGGGCCAGTTTCATGCGATCGTCTATGTCGTGCGTTGGAAAATTGGCCTTGACCATCCCGACGACGTCGCGCCGAGTCTTGTCGTTGGGAACGAGACCGTCGAGGCGAATCCGGTCGTTGCGGCGAACGGCGCTCCACTCGAACCGCTTCACCTCGTCGATCAGGGAGGCACGATTGTCCACGACGCGCACGCCCATCGTGTCAAGGGCGACTGTGACGGCCTTCGCCGGATCGTTTTCGTTGACGGCGCGACCGGAGACAACCGCATCTCGGCCCTCGAAGGTCACTTCGGCCCAGCCATAGCCGCTGCGTTCAAGAACAGTCTTGGTGCGCGACGTGAGGTCAGCCTCGATCCGGCCGCGCTCCCCGAGGATCGCGATCGCACCGAGCATGAGGATCGGTATCAGTCCCCATAGCCAACGCCACGGATTGCACTTCATTACGCTCTCCATCCCACCAACCGCGTGCCCAAGACCGCCAACGGTCTTTCGCGGCTACCCCACGCCCCTGCGCCCCTCCGTCCGTAGTTCTCCGTGCACCATCGACGACGCTGCAGCGCCCCACGCTGCGTTCAGCCGCAAACCGCAAGTCATCGCCCGCGGGTTGCGGCGCCGAGGCGCTCTCAAGTCCCACGTGTCCTATGCTTGCGAGACACATTATAGTCAATCTCAGCGGTCGCTCCAATAGCGCGAGCCGGCAAAGTGCTTGGTCCAAAAAGGGCTGCAATCAGCCGCACTTCGGACCCAGCGCAACGAGATTGCACCGTTCGTCAGCCCGGCGCGACGACCACGTCTCATCGATCGCGTTGGGGCTTCGATCGCACGGAATTCGGGGCTTTGCCGGGGATCAGGGGCGATTGCCTGCCAACAGCTTCCGCGAGACGACGACACGCATGATCTCGTTCGTGCCTTCCAGAATCTGATGGACGCGCAGATCGCGAACCAGCTTCTCGAGCCCGTAATCTTTCAGATAACCGTAACCTCCGTGCAACTGTAGTGCCTCGTTGCACACGTTGAAGCCAAGGTCGGTGGCGTAGCGCTTGCCCATTGCAGAATACATCGTCGCCTGAGGATCGGCCCGGTCGAGCGCATCGGCTGCACGATAGATCATGAGGCGCCCAGCCTCGAGGTCGGTGGCCATGTCGGCGAGTTTGAATTGAACGGCCTGGAAGGAGGCAAGCTCCGCGCCGAAGGCCTTGCGCTCATGGACATAGCCGCGCGCCTTGTCGAGGGCAGACCAAGCGGCACCCAGCGAGCAGGCGCCGATGTTGACACGGCCGCCGTCGAGACCGGACATGGCGAACTTGAAGCCCTGTCCTTCGGTACCGCCGACGAGGTTGCTCGCCGGGATGCGGCAACCATCGAGGATCACCTGCCGTGTCGGCTGGGCATTCCACCCCATCTTCTTCTCGTTGGCACCGAACGAAAGACCGGGGGTATCTTTGAAGATGACGAACGCGGAGATGCCCCCTGGCCCCTCCCCACCCGTCCGCGCGAAAACGAAGTAGAAGTCGGTCGCACCGGCCCCCGAGATGAATTGCTTGGTCCCGTCGAGAACGTAGCTATCTCCGTCCCGGCGCGCGGTCGTGCGCAAGGCGGCCGCATCGGAGCCGGCGCCGGGCTCGGTCAGGCAGTAGGACGCCAGCCAGTCCATCGAGGCGAGCTTCGGCATCCACGCGGCGACCTGATCGGCTGTGCCGTAGCGGCCGAGCATCCAGGCGACCATGTTATGGATCGAGATGTACGAGGAGATGGCCGGGCAGCCGTAGGCGAGCGCCTCGAAAATGAGGGCGCCGTCGAGACGAGAAAGTCCGGAGCCGCCCTTCTCGGCGTCGACGTAGATCGCAGCCATGCCGAGCGCCGCGGTCTCACGGATGACATCGATGGGAAAATGACAGGTCTCGTCCCACTCGGACGCCTGAGGAGCAATGCGCTCGCGGGCAAAAGCGAGGGCGGTCTCCTGGATGGCTGCCTGCTCGTCGGTGAGGGAGAAATGCATGACAGCTCCGCGATACGTTAACGTTCCTGGCGCCCGTCACGCGACGCGCTCGGGGCCGATGTTGTCAATTAGCGCCAGATCCTCCAGCGAGGAAGCAGGAATGGACGAAAGCAAGGCCGAGCCAGCCGACTTGGGCGAGCCGTTGATTGTGCGCTCGCACGTCATGCCATGGGGCTTTCTGGTCGCTCTGTCGCTCGCGCTCGCGTTCGCCTATGTTGGAGCGTGGGGTCTCGATGTCGGGCTGGCGCCCGAGTCGATCGCAGTGGAGAATGCGCCACTCTGGATTTTCAGTCTGCCTCTGCTCGCGTTCTCACTCTTTCTTTTTCTTATCGGCGTCGGTGAGTTGGCGAGATACCTCAAACCGGCGGTAGAGGTCGTCGTCGATGCCAGCGGCGTTACGACCTTCGACGTTCTCGGCGCGAGACGTATGTCGTGGGCGGATATCCTCGAGAGCCGGATCGAGGGAGGCCAACTCTTATTGGAAGGACGCGGTAAAGCCGGCAGAGGGACACGAGGGGTCAGGCTCAATTTCAACCGGCTGGCGATCGAGCCGGCGCTTCTTGTGCAGCGGATCGCGGCGCACCGTCCCGATCTGATTCCTGTTCCCCTTCGCCCGGCGGACGGAGGGGACAGTCCCATCGAGGTCGCTTAGGACGCTCTGATCCGGAACCAGCTTCTGGAGGTGGCAAAGTGGCGAGGCGAAGTGACATTCGGTAGCCGATGGCTGACGGGCATGCTGGCAGTGTCGCTGGCGCTTGGGGCAAGCGGCACATGGCTGGGACTAACCGGCGCCAGCCGTAACGGCGGCGGCCTCGCGTGCCAGAACGGCAGTGTCCCGATGCGGCGCCTGGAGCTGGTGCTCGGGATGTCGCGAAGAGGGCAGGTCGACATCAGCGAACCGGAGTGGTCCACTTTTCTTGCGCGCGAGGTGACACCTCGGTTTCCAGATGGGCTCACGGTGCTCGAGGGCAACGGACAGTGGAAAGGCTCATCTGGCGCGATCGTTCGCGAGCCGGCGCGCCTCCTGCTCGTCTGGGTCAAGCCGACGCCCGATCTGGAGGCCCGGATCGATGGCGTTCGCGCCGCCTGGAAGGCGGCCCACAGCCAGGAGAGCGTGCTGCGCGCCGACGGTTTGAGCTGCGTCTCGTTCTGAGGTGGCGCGGCCGCTACATGAAGATTGGATCGTCTGTGCCGAGCAGGATGCGGCCGACGGCTTCGAAGTGGGCACCGCGCGACTGAATCTGTTGCGATAGCGTGTGGATGTCGCGAAACCGGCGCTCGAACGGGCTGCCCGGGAAGATCGCATCGACACCGGCGGCCTTGTAAACGGCATCGGTGACCTCGATAGCGCCGTGGATGGCGTTGGCGCACGCCAAGCGGACACGCGCGCGGTCCGCTGTGTCGATCGCGGCCCACCGATCGGCGCGGCCATAGATGTCGGCCAGGACGGCCAACAGATAGGCCTCGGCGGAGCCAAGGCGGGCCTCGGCGCGGGCAACTTCAGCCTGAACGAGGCCTTGGTCGGCAAGGCGGGCGAGCCCGCGCGGTGTCTTGGCCGCGGCGAGGCGAACGAACTCGGCGAGCATCTCGCGCGCGGCACCGAGGCCGACACCCGCCACACCGACCGCATAGAGCCCTTGCATCGTGAAGGCATAGAGCGGGCCAGGAATGTTGCGGCCACTGGGGTCCTCGCGCGTCCCGGAATAGGCCTCGGGCACGAAGAGATCCTCGACCGTGTAGCTGTCGGAGGCGGTGCCACGCAGGCCGATGGTGTTCCACGTATCGATGAGAGCCGCTTTGTCGGCGGCAAAGAGCAGCGTGCGCACGGTCGGCCGTCCGGCGGGGTTCAGGCGCAGCGTTCCGTCAGCTTCCTCGACATGTCCATGCATGCCCATCCACAGCGCTTGACGGCAGCCCGAGGCAAAATCCCAGCGGCCGGAGACGCGATAGCCGCCCGGTACCGCCCTGGCTCGACAGGTGTTCGGCGGCCCCCAGGCGATGATCGTTCGCGGATTGCCAAAGATCTCCGCAGCCGTCTCGGGAGGAACGTGGGGGGCGATCAACGCCGAGCTGTTGGCGACGAACATGTTCCAGCCGACCGAGGCGTCATGGCGCGAGACCTCGATGACGGCGGCGAGATATTGGCCGGGCTCGACCTCGCCTCCACCATAGACACGGGGCAGGAAGAGACGCAGCAGTCCCGATTCGTGCAACCGGGTCAGCAGCGGCTCCGGGATGCGTCGCGTCCGTTCGATCTCGTCGGCAGCCTCGCAGATGGCCGGGCCTAGCGCCTTGGCCCGAGCGAGAGGTGACGAGCGGAGGTTGGCCTCCGCACGTCCGTCCTGGATCTCGTCGGTCAAGCCTGCCGCCATGGCGCGAATACTCCTATCCGGCCGCCGGCAGATCCCAGGATAGCGCCTCGTGGCCGGGCGCATAGACCCGGTTCGACTGCGCGGGATTGCGATTGACGTGATCACGCGCATAGAGCGGGTGTCGCATCGAGCGCACCTCGTGCTCGAGCTTGAACAGCACCTTGCCCGTGGAAAGATCCGTGATGTCCTCGAACCGATACTGGTGCTGGTCGCTCTCCTCCGAGACGAGGTCGCGCTCGAGCAGGCGCTTGTACGGCCCGGAGAAATCCGCGAGGTAGACCGCGATGTGGTGCCCGTCGAAGGCAGGTGCGCTGGCGGCAGCGTCGCTCTCACGATAAACGAGGACCTGGTCGGGACCGGTCGAAACCCGCGCGGCCTTCGCGCCTGACACCTCGGTCACGGTGGCCGCCGTCGCCACGATCTCGCGATAGAAGCGGGCGATGGCCTCGGCCGAGCCGCGCGGCACTTCGAGCTCGACGTACGGCATGCCGAGACGCATCGCGCCGAACTCCGCGGCCGGCTCATGGACCCGGATTCGATTGCCCCAAGGACACGTCGCCTCGACCCAGCCGGGCATCTCGCGGAACGAGAATTTGGTTTCTGCAAGCAGGTCCTTGACGCCTTGCAAGCGCTCGATGAGTGCCGCCCTGCCTGGGATGACGAGGCCCGTGACGCCACGCAGCACCTGTGCCTTGCCGGACGGCAGATGGAACTGGCTCCGGCCGACGTTCACCCACATGTTGGTGACGCCTGTCATCAGGTAGGGATCGCGCGTGAGACCGAGGCCGGTGACATAGAAGAGCGTGGCAAGCCTCTGGTCGGGCACGGTGATGTTGACATGCTCGAGCATCACCATGTTGCCCAAGTCCTCGATCGAGCGATCGAATTTTCGCTCCTTGGAGCCGCGAGGGTTGGGAGGAGGGAAGCGCTTCATCTGGGTCTGCATGGCGTCGTTCTCCATGACGCGGGAATGCGATGCCACAATCCTCGCTCAGTTGCAGCCTTGACGTCAAAAGGCAATTCTCGGCGTCGTTGCGAGTGTGGCGTCCCTTTCGCGTCGACAGCTATAGTCTCGGCGACGGGCCGAGCCCCGCCGCGTCCACGTGCACACCCAGGCCCGACCAAACGTGCCGCCTGAAGGTTCAAGCAGGAGCATCTCCATGTCCCATGTCGCGTCAGCCGATACAAAGCCGATCCCGTTCGACACCACCCATCTCGACAAGCTGATGGACGAGGCGGGCCTCGACGTGATCGTGGCGACGTCCAAGCACAACGTGCAGTACATGCTCGGTGGCTATCGCTTCTTCTTCTTCGACACCATGGAGGCGATGGGCGTCTCGCGGTACCTGTCGGCGGTCGTCTATCGCAAGGGGCGCCCGGACGATACGGCCTACATCGGCTGTGCGATGGAGGGTGGCGAAAAGGAGCTCGGCCGCTTCTGGACGCCGAAGGTGGAACTCGGTCCGGTCGGCAGCCAGGCGGCAATGGCCGGCGCAGCGGCGCACATCGCCAAGCTCGGCGGCGTTCGCCGCGTCGGCATCGAGACCGGCTTCCTTCCCTCCGATGCCGAGGCGGCGCTCAGGCGTGGCCTTTCAAATGTCGAACTGACCGACGCGAACTTCCCGCTGGAGCGCTTGCGCGCGTGCAAGACGCCCGGGGAGGTCGCGTCACTGCGCAAGGCATCCGAGCTGGTCGTCGATGCCATGCAAGTCACGTTCGCGAAGTATTGCGTCCCCGGCGCCACGAAGGCCGAGGTGGTCGAGGCCCTGCGGCGCGAGGAGGTCAATCGCGGGTTGGTCTTCGACTATTGCCTGATTACGGCGGGGACCAGCCTCAACCGCTCGCCCTCCGAGCAGCGCATCGAGAAGGGGGACATCATGACCATCGACTCGGGCGGCAACTGGAAGGGCTACATCGGCGATCTCTGCCGGATGGGCATTGTGCAGGCGACGCCGGACCAGGAGTTGCAGGACCTGCTCGGCTTGGTCGAGGAGGTGCAACAGGCAGTCAGGAAGCCCGTCAAGCCCGGTGGCCGAGGCGGCGATATCTGTGAAGTGGCCGAGCGCCTGCTCGACGCCTCTCCGCATCGCAAATACACGCACTTCATGGCGCACGGCATGGGCCTCGTCAGTCACGAGGCGCCGCGCCTGATGGATGCACCCCGCTTCTCCTACGACGGCTACGACAAGGAGCGCCCGCTCGAGCCGGGGCACGTCATCTCGATCGAGACGACGATGGCCCATCCCAAGCGCGGGTTCGTCAAGCTCGAGGACACGATCATCGTGACCGAAGGCGGCTACGAAGCGGTCGGGGACGGAGGTCGCGGGTTCAATCCGGCCGGCGGGACGGCGGGACGCGCGTATCTCCATAAGAGCCACGCACACACCGGCAATGCGTGGATGAAGGCGAGGCCGTAGTTGTGGACCTCGCCGGCGCCCTGGTTCACGAGCGGCAGCAGGAAGTAATAGCTGGCGAGCGTGGCCGAGGCGAGCAGCAGCGGTCGGCTCTCGATTGCCGCGGCCAGCGCCAGGAACCAGAGCGCGTACCAGGGGAATTGCGCGGGCGCGAGGTAGAACGTCATCGCCGCTATCGCGGTGACGGCGACGAGAAGCGCGCGCAGGTCCGCCGGCGGGCGCCGCGCGACATAGAGCGCGAGGACGCCCATGCCCAGCGCGATCGTCGCTCGCAGCGCGCGCTGGCCCCAGGCATTACCGCCGGTCGCCAGATGGACCGTGTAGCTGATCCAAGAGAAGGGCGCGTTGTTGGTCCACCAGTGATCCGAGTATGCGACGAGGCCGGAGCGCATCCCAGCCATCGCGGAATAGGCTAGTGGGCCCAGCATCACTGCCGATACGAGCGAGAAGGCCAGTGCCGGGACAACGAGGCTACGGCCGCGCGCATGAGCGAGACGCGCGAACAGCGGCACCAGCAGCACAGGCCAGAGCTTGACGCCCACGGCAAGCGCCAGCAGCACGCTTGCGAAGAGCTCACGGCCGCGCCAGGCGAGGAGGCACGCGCCGAGCAGTAGCGGTGCCAGCAACGCCTCCGTATGCCCCGTGCCGTGGCTTGACCAGACGATCAGCGGATTGAGCCAGAACAGAGCGGCCATGAACGGAGGCCGGCCGAGATCCTTCAGGAGCGCGATCAGCACGGCGAGGCCAGCCAGCTCCGCGCAAAGGAACACCAGCCGCAGGCCGTCGAGCGAGAATAGCGCCACGTAATAGGCCAGGGCGAATGAGAGCTGTGCGGTGCCGGGATAGATTGTGGTCAGCTCCGGGAAGTTGATGTTTCCCAGAATTGAGGTGGCTTGTGCGGCAAGACCCGCCAGATGCGCCGCCGCCGGATCTCCCGCCATGACGGAGCCCGGGGAGATGGCGTAGGGGTTGGCGCCTGCCGCCACGACGGCGCCGTCCCAAAGATAGCGAAAATAGTCGTCGTCGATGACGACAGGTACGCCATACCAGACGCCCCGCATCACGAGGCCGGTGGCCAGCATGACCCAAAAAGCGGTGGGACCCGTCGCCAACCGCTCGACTAACGGCACCGCGGCGAGGGCAAGCAAAGCGGGCAGACCGAGCAATGCAATCAAGGGCAGAATCTCGGCGATGGTGCGAAAACTCGCCTGGGTCCAGCCCGGCGAAAGGCGCGCCATCTGCCACTGGCTGGCGACGAGAACGACCGCAACGATCAACAAAGGCAAGACGGCCTGCCGCGCCACATCTACGCTGGCGTCAGGGGGCATCGAAATCGAGTCTGCTGGCGTTGTAATTGGCGCGTCCTCCACCGGTCGCTCCGGCATAGGAGGCGTCGCCCCGCGGCTCAAGCTCGGAAAGCGCCGCTCACCGAATTGTCAGACGGCGTGACAGGAGCGTCAGAGCGCGTCACATACCCGGCGCTACAGTTTACCTATTCCTGCGCGTGCCCGCTCGATGGCCTCGATCACGATCGCCGCATCGCCAAGGTGATTGGCAAGCATCAGGACGAGGCGGGCGTTGAGGCGGGCGCTCTCATCGGCAGAGAGACCGTCGTGCGCCGCGATGAGAGCGGCGTAGACGTCGTCGCCACGAGTTCCGAGACGAAAGGAAGTGTCGAGCTTCGCCTCACTCATGCAGCCTCCAGTCCCAGCACGCGCTCTATGGCGGTCGCAATCTTTTCGGCCGTAGGTTTCACGAAACGGGCCGCGACATGCTGGTCGGGACGAAGCAGGTAGGCCGCCCCCGGGATGCCGCCATAACGCTGCGCGATGAGGCCGTCGGCATCTTGCACCCGCGTGTGGCCGTCTGCGCAGTCGGCAGGTCCGTCAACGACGGTCAGTTGCGCCACCCCATGCGGCACATCTACTGGATGTCCAAAGCTCAACACGAGGAAGTGGCCAAGGATCTCATTCAGCAACCATGCTCGATTGCCGAGGTTATCAATGATTGGTGCGTCAAGGCAGGGGCTACCCGGAGCCAGGCCGCCCAAGAAGCCGGGATCGTCCTCACTCTGCAGCGACAGCCGATCCAGCAAACACGGCAGCGACAGGCGGCCGGAATTGACGAGCCGGCGCGCAAACGGTTCGGTCGCTGCCATGGCGAGCGCTTCCTCCCGGAAAATGCGTTCCATCTGGGATTTCGGCGTCATGAAGCTCGTCGATCGGGCCGAGTTCAGAATGTTCTCGTCGGCGCCGCGGATTCGCTCCTCGTCGTAGGTAGCGATAAGGCTTTCAGACGCCTCAGACTTCGCAATTGCCGCGAGCTTCCAGGCGAGATTGTCGACATCTTGGATGCCGCCATTGCCGCCGCGAGCCCCGAACGGCGAGACGATATGGGCGCTGTCGCCCGCAAAGACGACACGGCCGTGCACGAAGCGTTCGAGCCGGCGGCACTGGAAAGTGTAGACCGAGATCCAGTCGATCTCGAACGGACGGTCGCCGACAATCGCCTCGATGCGAGGCCGGACGTTCTCCGGCCGGCGCTCGACCTCGGGGTCGGCCTCGGGGCCGAGTTGCAGGTCGATACGGTAAACATCATCTGGCTGCTTGTGCAGCAAGGCCGACTGGCCGCTGTGGAACGGCGGCTCGAACCAGAACCAGCGCTCGGACGGGAAGTCGGCCTTCATCTTGATGTCGGTGATCAGGAAGCGCTCCTCGAAGGTGCGACCGACGAACCCGAGGCCCAACAGCCCACGCACCGTGCTCCGCACGCCGTCGCACGCAACAAGCCAGTCGGCTTCGAGGCGGTAATGACCCTCCGGAGTCTCGACATCGGCCGTGACACCGTCATTGGCGCGTTCGATGTCGACGAGCTTGCTTTTGAAGCGCAGATCGATCAACTCGGGGAAATCGCGCGCGCGATCGATCAGGTACTCTTCTACGTAATATTGCTGAAGATTGATAAAGGCCGGATGCTTGTGCCCAGGCTCGGGAAGGAGATCGAAATTGTAGACTTCCTTGTCCCGATGGAAGAGACGCCCGACCCTCCAAGTGACGCCCTTTGCGACCATGCGGCTGGCGACGCCCAGGCGATCGAAAATTTCCAGCGTGCGCTTCGACCAGCAGATCGCGCGAGATCCGACGGAGACGGTGTCGCCATCGTCCAGCAGGACGGATTTCACGCCGCGGAGCGCGAGATCGACGGCCAGCGCCAGACCGACGGGGCCGGCGCCAACGATCAGGACGGGCGCGCGCGTTGGACGACCGTTGAGATCGGGCGGGCGAACGAAGGGGAAGCGCTGGTGCTGGTAGCGCATGTGCTGTCCCCCGCCTGCTAACGCCTGCCTTTACTCCGCCGCCTGCGCCTTCGTCGGTTTGGCATTGTCGACGATCACCGGGCTTTCGAAATAGTTGATCTCGGGCGGGGCGCCGTACCGCTCGGCGATCATCTTCTGCCAGTCGGCGTTGTAGACCCTGTCGGCCGCCTCGCGGCTTTCCCAGAGATAGACGCCGCCGCCGGTGTGGGTCTTTTCGTCGAACAGGTAGTACTTGCGGACGAGACCGGAGAGGCCCTCGTACTTCGGCGCCGATCCCTGAAACATCTTCTCTGCGTCGGCGAGCTTGACCGTGTCGGGCAGCTTGAATCGGACGATAGCCGTGATCATAGGCTGATCCTTTCCTCCGGAAACTGGGCCGTCTTGGAGCCCATTGCTCGACAGTCTACGCGCCACGCGTCCGAGGTCCAGTCACAGGTTCGCCGCGCCCGATCGTCGAGGGAAAGGGCGCAAGCCGCGCCGTCGACGCTGGTCACTCCTGCGGGAAGAGCTCTGTCGAGAGATAGCGCTCGGCGAAGGACGGCGCGAACGTGACGATGGTCTTGCCCGCCATATCATCTCGCGCGGCGACCGTAAGAGCGGCGGCGACGTTGGCACCCGTCGAGATGCCGCCGGGAATGCCCTCGATCCGCGCCAGCGTCCGCGCGACCTCGAATGCCATCTCGTTCGGCACCGTGACCACCTCGTCGATGAGACTGGTGTCGAGGATCGACGGCACGAAGCCGGCGCCGATGCCCTGGATCTTGTGGGGGCTCGGCTGGCCACCGGAGAGAACTGGGCTTGCCGTCGGTTCGACCGCGAACACCTTGAGGCCGGGACGACGGGGCTTCAGCGCACGGGCGCAGCCGGTGAGCGTACCGCCCGTGCCGACACCGACCACCAGAGCATCGACATTGCCGCCGGTGTCGTTCCAGATCTCCTCGGCAGTGGTCTTCTCGTGGACGAGCGGGTTCGCGGGATTGTCGAACTGCCCCGGGATGATAGCACCCGGTGTCTCGGCGGCGATCTCCTCGGCCTTGGCGATTGCACCCTTCATGCCCTTCTCGCGCGGGGTGAGCACGATCTTGGCACCGAGATGGGCCAGGATCTTGCGTCGCTCGATGGACATTGACTCGGGCATGGTGAGGATCAGCTTGTAGCCGCGCGCCGCCGCAACGAAGGCGAGGCCGATGCCGGTATTGCCCGAGGTCGGCTCGACCAGCGTGCCACCGGGCTTAAGCCGACCGGAGGCCTCGAGCGTATCGATCATCGAGACGCCAATCCGGTCCTTCACGGACTGCAGCGGATTGAAGAACTCGAGCTTCAAGAGAATGTCGGCTTTGGCACCCGCCTCGGCTTTGAGGCGCGAGAGCCGGACCAGCGGCGTGTTGGCGATCGTCTCCGCGATGTTGTTGTAGACCTTGCCACGGCCTGGCTTACCGAGGGCTGCGAGCGTCTTGATCTCATTCGAGCTGGTCATGGGCGGTCGATCTCCGCGATCGGTCTCGAGGAATGGAATACCGTCTGCTATGGACGCTTTGCCAGAGTGCGGCAAGCTGACCCGGCGATGAGAGCATGGCTGTGGTGCGACGGCAAACGCAGCACTATTCCGGAAGACGCCTATCCGCCGGAAGATTTTTTCGCTCGAGGCCGGGTACGGCGTGAAGGGCTGCTTTTCTTTGTCGGCTTCGCCGTCGATGGTGTTCCGACACCAGTCGAGCCGAAACCACCAGCCCCGCGTGCCGTTGTGCCGACGATTTTCGTCTCGACCAGCGCCGCCTGCACGACGGGTGCGACGACGAGTTGGGCGATGCGCTCGCCACGGGCAATCTTGAACGGCTGGTCGCCGAGGTTGATCAAGATCACTTGCACCTCGCCGCGATAGTCCGCGTCGATAGTCCCAGGGCTATTCAGCACCGTGATGCCGTGGCGGGCGGCGAGGCCCGAGCGGGGTCGCACCTGGCCCTCGAAGCCGCGTGGTAACGCGACGACGAGACCGGTTGGAATCATCGCGCGTTTGCCTGGTGCGAGCGTGATGGGCTCCGCTTCAAGAACGGCCGCCGAGAGATCCAGGCCAGCAGCATCGGCCGTCTGGTAGGCCGGTAGGGTCAGGCCTTCGCCATGCGGAAGACGCACGATCTTGACGCGCGGGCGCCGTGGTGGGGCGGCTGCCATCAGGCGTTCGCAGTGATCGAGAGAAGATGATCCGCAGCTCGCGCGATCAACGCCTCGGCGACCGCGACCTTATCCATCTCGGGCCAGTCCTCGACGCCATCGGCGGTGACCAGATGTATCGTGTTGCGGTCGCCACCCATGATGCCCGTCTCGGGGCTGACGTCGTTGGCGACGATCCAATCGCAACCCTTGGATTTGCGCTTCCTTTGGGCAAAGGCGACGACAGTCTCGGTTTCGGCAGCAAAGCCGATCACAAGCGTCGGACGCCTGCCGGGGCCCTCGTGCGCGATCGTCTTCAGGATGTCAGGGTTCTCGATCAGCTCCAGCTTCGGCGCGGCTTTCTTGCCGTCTTTCTTGATTTTTTCGTCGCTTTCGGTGGCGACCCGCCAATCGGCAACGGCCGCAGCAAAGATCGCGCAATCGGCGGGCAACGACGCTTCAACGGCGGCGAGCATGTCGCGCGCGGCCTCGACGCGGATCACATCAACGCCTTTCGGATCCGGCTGCGTCGTGGGGCCGGACACGAGCGTGACGCGAGCCCCCAGTGCGGCCGCAGCTGCGGCGATCGCGTGCCCCTGCTTTCCGGACGAGCGATTGGCGATGTAGCGCACCGGATCGATCGGCTCGTGGGTGGGGCCGGAGGTAACGAGGACGTGGCGGCCGGAAAGCGGTAGCGCCGACGTTGGACGAGCAAGTCGCGCCTCGATTGCCGTGAGGATCTCCAGCGGCTCCGCCATGCGGCCGGGGCCGGCTTCATTGCGCTCGGCCATCTCGCCGACGTTCGGGCCGATGAACGCGACGCCGTCGCCACGCAGCAGATCGGCGTTTCGTCGCGTGGCTGGGTGACGCCACATGTAGGGGTTCATGGCCGGCGCGATCAGCACCGGCTTATCGGTCGCGAGCAGCACGGCAGTGGCCAAGTCGTCGGCATGGCCACCGGCCATCTTCGCCATCAGGTCGGCGGTTGCTGGCGCAACAACGATCAGATCGGCCTCGCGCGAGAGGCGGATGTGACCGATCTCACGCTCGTCGTCGAGGCTGAACAGGTCCTGGAAAACCCGGTCTCCGGTCAGGGCACCGACGGAGAGGGGAGTGACGAATTCGCCGGCCGCCTTGGTCATCAAGGCGCGCACCGCAAATCCGCGCTCGCGGGCGCGCCGGATCAGATCCAGGCATTTGTAGGCAGCAATGCCGCCGCCGATGATCAGAAGGATGCGTTTTTTGGGGTGTGACACGAGGCTCGACCACGGCTTTCGGGAGGTTATCACAATAGCACAGGAACAGCGTGCCGGTGATAGATGTGGGTCGCAAAGACTATGGCCTCACGTCATTCGAAGACTTGCATGTAAAACGTATTTGGTCGGCGGAAACCAGTGGCACGGAATCCGCCTCGGCCCCGTCGGGTTCGATGTTAGGTTCCCGGGCTTCCGAGGAGCCCGCTCGAGCATGGACGCTTCCCCTGCCACACGCCCGAGAGCGGACGGAGCCCTTGCGCCGGCCGAGGGATGGCGCGTCCGGCATCATGCCTCACTCGACGATATTGCGCCTGAGGCCTGGGATTCCCTTTTTCCTGGCTCTCCCGAGGATTGGGCATTCTATCGTGCAGTCGAGGATAGTCCGCCCGAGGATTTCAAGCTTGGCGCACTCACAGTCGCCACCTCGGATGGAAGTCTGCTCGCCGCAGCGCCGATGTTCCAGGTGGACTACCGCCTCGACACGCCTTTTCAGGGGCGCCTGCGGAAGATCGCGGATTGGGTCCACGCCCGCCGGCCGGGACTCACGAGCCTCGGAGTGGTGGGTCTCGGATCGCCACTGTCGGACAGCTGCAGCATCGGGTTTGCTCCGTCGCTTCATCCGTCCGGGCGCGAGGCAATCCTCGTTGCGATGCTCGATTGGTTGAAGGCCGAGGCGGATCGTACCAGAGCGGCGATCCTGGCGGTCAAGAGCATGGGGATGGAGGCCGACGCCTTCGATGCGGCCTTCGCGGCCGCTGGCATGGCCCAGGTGACGAGCGTGCCGGTGGTGACACTGGAGGTCACCGCGGCGAGCCTCGACGATTATCTTAAGGGTCTCAAGCGGCAGCACCGCTCGTATTTTCGCAACAAGCTGAAGACGCTACCCGATATCAGGATCGAGTTCAGGCGCTCGGCGGATGGCCTCGAAGCCGAACTCATTCGGCTCTACGAAGCCACGCTGGCGCAATCCGGCGTGTCCTACGGCGAGTTCGACCGGATCGGACCCGGCTATTTCCACGCCTTTCTCGAGCGTCAGGGCGAGCGGGCTCAGCTGATGCTGTTCTGGAAGGGCGACACGCTGGTCTCGTTCCACTTGTTCCACGTCGGCGCGCATCGGATCATCTCGAACAAGATGGGCATGCGCTACCCCGAGGCGAGAGAACTCAACCTCTACTTCATCAACTGGCTCAAGATCATCGAGATCGCCGCCGAGCGCGGCATTCCCGAGATCGAGATGGGCGCAACGACGTATGCCGCCAAGCTGCTTTTCGGGGGCCATCTCGAGCGGCGCTGGCTGCACTTTCGGTTCCGGCGCGGCCTGTTCAACCGAGTTGCACGACCGTTCCACGGCTTCTTCGATTTTGAGCGCAACGAGGCCGAGTTGAAGAAGATCGCTGCCGAGCGCGGATCGCTGCCGTTCAAGTACCAGTCAGGAAAGCTACATCCATGACCGCCATCGCCTGGTTGCTGCTCGGCGCCATGCTCGTCTTCGACACGGCCTCACACTTGATGCTCAAGGCCTCGTCGGCGCGCGCCCATGCCGATACGCGCGACATGCACTTCATCCGGCGGCTGTTCCGCGTGCCCATCTTCTGGGTCGCCATCGCCGCCTTCCTCGGAATGATGGTGGTGTGGATCGGGTTCTACTCGGTGGTGGGCCTCGCGCAGGGCGTGATGATGGGCTGCATAACCATTGCCGGCGTGATGATCGGCGGACGGCTTTTCTTCAACGAACGCATCACGCCCATGCGGGCACTTGCCGCGGTGCTGATTGGAGTAGGTGTGGTGCTGGTTGGATGGGAGCGCGGATGATGCGGCATGAGCGCGAATTCCCCCCCACCTCATTGCAGGGTGGGAAAGGCGAGAGGAGACGAGCCAGCTCGGCGTCGCGGTGCAACGCATGAAACGCCTGGTCATTCTCGGCTTCCTGGCTTTGCTCGTGATCGATACCACCCAACAGATCCTCGCCAAATTTGCTGGCGACCGGATTGGGGAGTTCATCCTTGAACTCGACTGGCTGAGGCGCCTCGCCGACGAGCCGCTGCTCTATGTCCTACTCGGTCTCTACGTCGCAGCGTTTGTGGTCTACTCGTGGCTGCTGCGGCACGCTCCGGTCGGGCCTTCCTATGCAGCGCTGCATGGTCATGTCGTCACGACGTTTCTCATCTCGATCCTGTTCCTCGGCGAACGCCTCACTCTGCTGCAGCTTTGCGGGTGTGGTCTGATCCTGGCGGGGATCGTTCTTCTGGCGGTGACGGAGGAGCTGTAGCCGTCGCGGGAGCCGGAGTTCCAACGGCTGCAGCGGCAGAACGCACGCTCTTGAAAGCGAGCGCAAACGGAATGGCGAGGGCGGCAACAACCGTGAACAACCCGAAAGCATTGAGGTAGGCGATCATCGCCGACTGCCGCGTGATCTCGCGCGACAGGCGGGCCAATCCGGCATTGGTTTCCGCGTTCCAGCCACCCATGACCCATGGCAGCATCAGCGACGGGTTGAACGGATTGACCACCTCGACGAGCCGCGCATAGTTGATACCCGTCGAGCGCACGACCTCAGCCACGCTGATCGAGATGAAGAGGCTCGAGGCCAAATTGCGCAGGAGGTGGAAGACGCCCAGCGCCTCGGCACGGTAACGCGGTTCGATTCCTGAGAAGGTGATGATCGACAGCGGCACGAATAGGAGGCCGATGCATGTGCCCTGAAGCATGCCGTTCAAGGCAAGTTCGAGCGGCGTGACATCGAGATTGACGGTCATCAGCCAGAGGCCGGAGATCATGAGGGCCAGGAAGCCGAGCGCCATGCTCAGACGCGGATCGAGCTTCTCACTCCACATGGCGATGAAAAAGCCTGCAAGCCCACCGAGACCGCGCGCGCCGATCACCTGCCCCACGAGCGCGTCGGGAAACCCAGCGTACTGGCGCAGCAACGTCGGCAGCAGCACCATGGGCGTGAAGCTCAGCATGCCGAAGAACGAAACAAGCATCAGGCCCAGCGCCAGGTTGCGGTCGGTGAGAAGCTTGAGATTGAGGAACGGTTGTTTGGCGGTCAGGCTGTGGGCAATGAACACATAGAACGCTAGCACCGCGACACACAGAAAGATCACGATCTCGTTCGATTCGAACCAATCGAGCCGCTGGCCGCGCGAGAGCACGTACTGCAAGCAACCGATGGCCGTCGAAAGGGAAAGAAATCCGATCCAGTCGAAGCCGATCGGGGAAGGCTTCTGATCCTTGGGTAAGGCGAAGTAGAGCCCGATGAACGAGATCAGGCTGACCGGCACGAGCATGAAGAAGGCCCAGCGCCAGGTCAGGTCCTCGGCGAGCCTGCCCGCCAGCGTGGGACCGATAATGGGGCCGAGAATGACACCCATGCCGTTGAGGCTCATGACGAAGCGGTGCTGCTCGCGCGGAAAGATGTCGAGCATGATCGACTGCGCCAGCGGCACGGTCGGCGCCCCGATGGCCCCCTGCACAATGCGCCAGAAGATCAGGCTCTCGAGCGATTGTGCGAGGCCGCACATCAGCGTCGAGGCGGAGAGCCCCGCGATGCAGGTCACCATGACCGTCCTGCGTCCGAAGCGCGCCGCGAGCCAGCCGGCCATCGGCGTCGCAATCGCAATCGCCAGGATGTTGAAGGTCACGATCCAGGAGACCTCGTCGGCCGTGGCCGACATCGTGCCCTGGATCTGCGGCAGCACCGTCGAGGTGACGAGGATCGTCGTAAAATAGAGGGTGGTGGACAGAATACCCGAAGCCAGAATAGCCGCCCGGCGAAGGGGAGTGAGGCCGGTCGAGGGGCTCGGGGCAGTCATCAGGTTCGGCGTCCGGGGTTATTTTCGTTATGCTGACATTGCGAGTGACGGTTGCCTAGCCAAACCTCGCCACAGCGTCACTGATTTGCGCGAGCCGGCAAATCGCGCATCATGCCGTGGAACGAGAGCCGCGAGGAGGAAGCCCCGATGTCGGTCATTCTGGGAACGGGCGAACATCGCTACCGAGTCATCGAGAGCTGGGCGAAGCTGCCCGACGGCTGGGAGTTCATGGACTGCGCCGCCGTGGGCGTCGACTCCAAGGATCAGGTCTACGTCTTCAATCGCGGCGAGCATCCGATGATCGTGTTCGACCGGGAAGGTAACTTCCTCAGGAGTTGGGGCGAGGGCGTGTTCAAGCGCGCGCACGGGCTCCATATCGACAAGGACGACATCCTCTACTGCACCGACGACGGCGACCACAGCGTCCGCAAGTGTACGCCGGACGGCAAGGTCCTGATGACCATTGGAGTTCCTGGGCGGCCGGCCCCATTCATGTCGAACGAGCCGTTCCACCGGTGCACACATACGGCCCTTTCGCCGAAGGGCGAGATCTACGTATCGGACGGTTACGGAAACTCGTGCGTGCACAAATTCACGCCGGATGGAAAGCTCATCCAGACCTGGGGGCACACCGGCACGGGACCCGGCGAGTTCAACCTCGTGCACAACATCGTCACCGACGATGACGGCTGGGTCTACGTCGCCGACCGGGAGAACCATCGTGTCCAGGTCTTCGACGGCAACGGCCGCTATGAGACCGAATGGAAGAACCTTCACCGGCCGAGTGCGCTCTTTTGCGCTTGTGGCAAAGGCACGACCAAGCCAACGTTCTTCGTCGGCGAGTTGGGGCCCGGCATGCCGGTCAACCTCAAGTACCGCAATCTCGGGCCACGCCTCTCCGTCGTGGATCATGAAGGCAAGCTGATTTCGCGCCTCGGCGGGACGGAGGGGCCGGGCATGGAAGTGGGGCGGTTCATGTCGCCGCACGGGCTCGCGATCGATTCACGCGGCGACATCTATGTCGGCGAGGTGGCCTATACCAACTGGCCCACAAGCTTCCCCGGCCAGACGATGCCGCGGCCCTTGCGGTCGCTCCAGAAGCTCGAGCGGGTGCAGTAGAAAGTTCGCCAGAAGGTCCCGCGAGGTCCCATGCCCTTTGCCGCCATCGACGAGACAAAGCAGATCGTCGGCGATCTGCTCAGGGCGCATCTGCCGGCCGGGTGGGGATTTCGCGTGATGATGAGCCCAAGGGTCGAGCATCTGCCGGCAGACGAGGCGATGCCGAACGACATCAGCTGGCTGATTTGGCGGCCAGAGGATATCGGCGACCGATTTCGCTACTACCGGCTCGAGCTGATCGGCACGTCGGGCCACGAGTTCGTCATCACGCACGGCAATGCTGACGCAGGCCCGGGCCCCGCACCAGAGACGGCGACCGTCTTCACGACTTGGACAGCCGATCAGGCACTTGAGGCCATCGTCCAGGGCAAAGGCATCTATGGGCCGAACCGCTACGGACGGGCATGATCGTGGCGCCTCGAAATGGCAGCGGCGCCAATCCCTTCGTCTGGGTGGCGCCGCAACGACGTGTTCGGATCGCTCCGGCGCGAAGCGTCAATAACCCTCTTTCAGCAACGGGAACGCCGGGAATGACCCAGGGCGCAACATCGGCGTCGCCTTCGTGATGTAGGTGCGATCGAGCTCGGCGAACGACGTGACGCCGAGGAGGCCAAGCACGCTGATGATCTCGATCTCGAGCAGTTCCAGCATTCGCACCACGCCCGCTTCTCCGCCGGCCGCAAGTGCGAGCCCCTGCAGACGGCCGAGGCCGACGGCGTCCGCGCCGAGGATCATCGCCTTGACGATATCGGTGCCGCGATAGAAGCCGCCATCGACGACCACCTTGGCCGAGCCCTTCAGCGCGTCCACCACCTCGGGCAGCACCTCGATGCCGCCGAGGCCGTGATCGAGCTGGCGTCCTCCGTGGTTCGAGACGTAGACGACCTCGATGCCGTGATCGACAGCGATGCGGGCGTCCTCTGCCGTGGCGATGCCTTTCAGGAAGAGCGGCAGCTTGCAATTCTTCCGGATGCGCTTGATGTCGTCCCACGAGAACGCCGCCTGGAACGGATCGCCGTGCCCGGAGCCTCCCGACGCTCGCCGCGCCGTCGGCTTGTAGCGCTTGGCGAGGTCGCGCTCGCGGCGGCCGTAGTAGTCGAGGTCGACGGTCAGCGCGACACCGGCATAGCCGCACTCGACAGCCGTAGCGATGCGCTCGTCGACCCACTTGGCATCGCCACGCACGTAGAGCTGGAAGAGCTTGGGATAATCGGGAACGGCCTTGGCCACGTCCTCGAGGCCGGGCTTGGCGACCGAACTCAGCATATGCAGCACGCCGAACTCAGCTGCGGCACGGCTCGGACCCAGAACGCCATCCTTGTGCATGTCCTGCAGCGACCCGATCGGCGCGAGGATTACCGGCAGCCGCAGGTCGTGGCCAAGGAAGTTGGTACGCGTCGAGACATTGGCCACGTTCCGCAGGACGCGCGGCCGGAAGGCAAGGCTATCGAGGCCGAGACGATTCCTGTCGAAGGTCGTCTCGGTCTCGCCGGCGCCCATCAGATAGTCCCACGTCTCCTTCGTCAGCGCCGCCTTGGCGGGTGCGACGAGTTCGTGCAGGACCTCGAAATCGGGCTTTTCCATGGGGCTCCCTCGGGGATTGAGCGTCAGTTGTGCCGGCGCGCTCGATAGACCCCGGGGGCGGGGATGGCAAGCTTCGTTGGGGAGAGGCGTCGCGCCAAGGTGACCCCCAGCGTTCGCTGCGCCCCTACCCCTTCAACGCCTCCAGCATCGTCTTGCCCAGGCCTGCCGGCGAATACGAGATGTGGATGCCGGCGGACTTCATGGCCTCGAACTTGTCCTCCGCCTTGCCCTTGCCGCCCGAAATGATGGCGCCGGCGTGGCCCATACGGCGTCCCGGGGGGGCAGCAGCGCCTGCAATGAAGCCGACCATGGGCTTCGACCGGCCGCGGGCGCGCTCGCGCTTGAGGAACTCGCAGGCATCCTCCTCCGCCGAGCCGCCGATTTCGCCGATCATGACGATGGCGTCGGTGTCGGGGTCGGCGAGGAACATGTCGAGCACGTCGATGAACTCGGTCCCCTTGACGGGGTCACCGCCGATGCCGACCGCCGAGGACTGGCCGAGGCCGACATCCGACGTCTGCTTGACGGCCTCGTAGGTCAGAGTGCCCGAGCGCGAAAGGATGCCGATGCGGCCCGGCCTGAAGATATTGCCCGGCATGATGCCGATTTTGCAGGCGCCCGTCGTCAGCACGCCGGGGCAGTTCGGCCCGATCAGGCGCGACCAGCTTCCCGAAAGTGCCCGCTTTACCCGGATCATGTCCATCACCGGGATACCCTCGGTGATGCAAACGATGAGGGGAATTTCGGCGTCGATGGCCTCCAGGATGGCGTCGGCGGCGAATGGCGGTGGAACGTAGATCGAGGTGGCGTTGCAGCCCGTCTTGGCCTTGGCCTCGGCGACGCTGTTGAAAATGGGCACGTTGGCGAGCTTCGGATCGGGATGCTTCGAGCCGCCCTTGCCTGGCGTCACGCCGCCGACGACCTGCGTGCCGTAGGCGAGCGCCGTCGTCGTGTGATACGTGCCCTGCGAGCCGGTGATGCCCTGGCAGATCACCTTGGTGTTCTTGTCGACGAGAATGGCCATGTTCAGGCTGCCTTCTTCACTTCGGCGGTGATCTTCTTCGCAGCGTCCTCGAGATCGTCAGCGGAGACGATTTTGAGTCCGGATGCCGCCATGATCTCCTTGCCGAGTTCGACGTTGGTGCCTTCCAGGCGCACGACCAGCGGTACCTTCACACCGAGCTCGCGAGCCGCGGCCACCACGCCCTCGGCGATGATGTCGCAGCGCATGATGCCGCCGAAGATGTTGACCAGAATGCCGTTCACGTTGGGGTCGTTGAGAATGATCTTGAACGCCTCGCGCACCTTCTCCTTTGACGCCGAGCCGCCGACGTCGAGGAAGTTTGCCGGCTCCAGGCCGTAGAGCTTGATGATGTCCATCGTCGACATGGCGAGACCGGCGCCGTTGACGAGGCAGCCGATGGTACCGTCGAGCTTGACGTAGGCGAGATCGTGCTTCGAGGCCTCGATCTCGGCCGGGTCCTCCTCCGTCAGATCGCGCAGCGCCACGACCTCTTTCTGGCGGAAGAGGGCGTTGCTATCGAAATTGATCTTGCCATCGAGGCAGACGAGCTTGTCGTCCTTGGTAACGACCAGCGGGTTGATCTCGAGAAGGCTCATGTCCTTCTCGACGAACATCCGGTACAGATTCCCGCCCATCTTGACCATCTGGCTGGCCAAGTCTCCCTCGAGGCCCAGTGCCAGGGCGAGCTTACGGCCATGGAAGGCCGAATAGCCCGATGCCGGGTCGACCGAGAAGGTTATGATCTTCTCTGGGGTCTCGTGGGCAACTTCCTCGATGTTCATGCCGCCCTCGGTCGAGGCGATGAACGCAACACGGCTGGTCGAGCGATCCACCAGCATCGAGAGATAGAGCTCACGTGCGATCGCCGAGCCTTGCTCGATATAGAGCCGGTTGACCTGCTTGCCCGCGTCTCCAGTCTGCAGCGTGACCAGCGTCTTGCCGAGCATCTGTTTGGCGAAGGTTTCGACCTCGGCGACCGACTTGGCCAGGCGCACGCCACCGGCCGAGCCCGCATCGGCCTCCTTGAACTTGCCCTTGCCACGGCCACCGGCGTGGATCTGAGCCTTCACCACCCAGACCGGTCCGGGGAGCTTCTTGGCCGCCTCGACAGCCTCCGCAACCGTAAGCGCCGGATACCCCTCGCCCGTGGCGATGCCGTACTGGCGATAGAGATCCTTCGCCTGATACTCATGGATGTTCATGGTCACCGTCGCAGTGTTTCGAGTGGTCGAGAGGCGCGTTCCGGCGCTTGTGCGCCATCTGCTGACCGAGATCAAGTCGCCGGGCGCCAGAGCGTTGTCGAATTCCGTGGTAGTCTTGCCCGTTTACCGCTTGACGCCAGGTTGGCGCATGGGGTTGCAAGCCGAACCGGCCTCGTTTCTCGACCCCTTGCCAGCGATACGAGATTTCAACTCTCCCAGATTATGATGGTCCGGAAGTTCGTCCGAAGCTCTCGTCGGATTGCGTCCATGCGTGGTTTCCTGCTCCTCCTCGTCCTGGCTGCGCCGATTGCCCTCGCCAACCCGATATTCTGGTGGCTGGTCCAGTCCGCATATTCGGCAGCACCCGCAACCTATGTCGAGGCCGATGGACAGTTGCGCCCCGCACTGCTCGGACCACAGTCGCCTTGGCCCGACTGGGCCCTTGTTCCCGACGGGGCCAAGCTGACGGTCGAGGCCTGGTTCGCCGCGGCTCCGCCGACGCCGGAGACGGGCTTCGGCACTCTCAAGCTCCCGGTCGATAGTGCGAAAGCCGTCAGGGCATTCGTCGCAAAGCTGGAAACGGCCGGCTGGCAGGTCGAAACAAGCGAGATTCAGACGGTCGACCCGACTATTCCGCCGAAGCCCTTCCAGTTGTGCACATTACGGGCAACACGCAGAGACGGCGGCCCGCGCGTCATGAGCGCTAGCATCCCGCTCGGCTATTCCGGGATCACTCCCCGACTGCACTGGTGGAGCACCCCGCCTCCTCAACTTGCGACATGGCCCGCGCTGACCGGACCTCGCTGCTGATTTGTCGGCAATCTGCTCCGTCAGCCAACGCCCCAATCTTTCGTCGACGCCCCTGCAAGCTGCCTTGCGCCGGCCAAACACCCTCAGCATGATGGTCGTGATGGACAGTGGACGTTCGGCGAATTGCCGGATCGGGGGAACCGATGCAGCGCCTGTTGTACTTCTTCGACGGCACATGGAACGTGCCGAACGGCCGGGGCGACGTCACCAACATCGTCAAGCTCGCCCGCGCCGCGCTAGGGACGGCTCCTGATGGCGTCGCCCAGGTCTCTCGCTACGTCGAAGGCATCGGCACCGATCCGGACGACGGCGAGTACCGCGCCTTTCTCGAAGGGGCCATCGGCGTCGGGGTCGACCGGCGCATTCTCGACGGCTACCGCTTTCTGGCCGAGCGGTATGAGCCCGGCGACGAGATCTACCTGTTCGGCTTTTCACGCGGCGCCTTCCAGGCACGAAGCCTCGCCGGCCTCCTTCATTTCGTAGGCCTGCTGACGCCCGCCGCCCTGCACGAAACCAGCGCCGCCTGGAGTTGCTACCAGGAGCGCGACGCGGCCCCCGATCTTGCCACCCGCGAGCGGTTGCTCAAGCTGGCCCAGCCCGACGTGCGCATCGCCTGCCTCGGCGTCTGGGATACCGTCGGCAATCTCGGCATCCCGCTCATCGGGCAGCATCGCTGGAATCGCCATTTTGCCTTCCACGACACCGAACTCTCACCTCAGGTCGACGTCGGTCTGCAAGCGCTCGCCATCGACGAGCCGCGAGGACCGTTCAGCCCGTCGCTTTGGACGCGGCGCCAGGATACCCCGGCTCCCAACGGCCAGCACATCGAGCAGGTCTGGTTCCCCGGTAGTCACGCCAACGTCGGCGGCGGTTTCCCAGACAGCTCCGTGTCGGACATCCCCCTCCTCTGGATGGCCGAGCGCGCCATGGCGACCACCGGCGTGGCCTTCGACCTCGCCCGACTGCGCGCCATGACCACCCCCGATCCCCTCGGCGAGATCGTCGCCCCGACCTCGGACGGCATCTACCGCGCGAGCCGCCTCATGCCCTTCGTCCGCCTCATGGGGCAGGACTTGTCGGGGATCGCACCTTGGCGTCGTTCGCTTCTCGGCACGTGGCGCACGAGTCGCCTTCCCGAGCATCTCGCCACCGTCAACGAGCGTCTGCACCCCTCTGTCGAAGCCCGTTTCGGCCAGGCCGTTCCGGTGCGGCGCGGTCGTGAGGTCCGGCGCGCCATCTACCGCCCGCGCCCCGTCGAGCAGGCCCTCGAGGGCGGCTACCTCGGCCCTTGACACCTGCAGTCTCGGCGCGGCCAATGCCGCCATGCCAGACACTCGCCAGACCATGTCGAACGCAAACCTCGACCCCGCCGAGATCGAGCGGTTTGCCCGTATCGCCGGCGAATGGTGGGACCCAAAGGGCAAATTCGCCCCACTGCACCGCTTGGGCCCCGCGCGCATGACGTATTTGCGCGACCGCCTCGCCGGCCACTTCGATCGCAAGCTGCCCGCCGCAAAACCACTGGCCGGCCTCCGCGTGCTCGACATCGGCTGCGGCGGCGGTCTCGTTGCGGAGCCATTGGCCCGCCTCGGTGCAACCGTCATGGGGGTGGATCCCGCCCACGACAACATCGCGGCGGCGCACACCCACGCCGCGAGATCCGGCCTCGAGATCGATTATCGCTGCACCACCGCCGAGGAGATCGCCGCCACCGGCATGACCTTCGACACGGTGCTGTGCCTCGAGGTGGTCGAACATGTGCCCGATCCGGCGGCATTCATTGGCTTGGCGGCGAGCCTCGTACGCCCCGGCGGCATGCTGATCGCCTCGACCATCAACCGCACCATGAAGGCTTGGCTGCTCGCCATTGTAGGTGCTGAGTACGTGCTCCGCTGGCTGCCTGCCGGCACGCACCGCTGGGAACGTTTCGTCACGCCCGACGAGATGGCACGCCACATGGCCGCCGCCCGCTTGTTCGAGATCTCGTTTGAGGGTCTCGTCTACGATCCTCTCGCCGATGTCTGGTCGCTGTCACCCGATACGGACGTCAACTACTTCGCATCCGCCCGCAAGCCGTGATCCGCGACCCGTGCGATTGCGCGGCCCCATCAATCGTCCAGATGCCGCGCTTCACTCGGCAGCAGGTGCGGCACGCCGCGACGGATGGGATAAGCGAGCCGCGCCTTGCGGCTGATCAGCTCCTGGCGCGCCTCATCGTAGTCGAGGGACGACTTCGTGACCGGGCAAACCAGCAGCTCAAGCAGTCGCCGGTCGACGCGCTCGGTCGGTGGATCCCTGGCCTCGATGTCCGGCCCGGTAGGGGTTGTGGCCGCGTCGCCGTCGGGATTCTGTCGGTGCGGATCATCGCCCATAGCCGAACCTCCCGATCCTTGATCCCGGCCGGCCACTCCGGCCACCGCTATTGCAGCCGCCCGCCGGGCTCGCTGCCACCACCTGTCGCCAGCTCCATCTCGGCGAGCGTAACCAGCGCCTCGGCACGCTCCTTGAGCGTCGGTGCCTCCAACAGAGCCTGCTTCTCGCCCGGTCCGAACGGGCTCGCGACCGACAGCCAGTTGACCAGTTGCTCCGCCCCCGTTCGCGCGACCGCGGTCCAGTCGGCCTTCAGGTTGCGTAGTGTGAGATAGCGCCTGAGAGTATCCAGCAATCGATCTCGATCGACGTCGCTCTCCCCACGCCCCACCTCGAGGTCGCCCTCGAACGGAGCGAAATTCACGCCTAGAACGCGATAGGGATGCGACACTTGCCGCTCGTCGCCAGCGCGGAACCGCGCGATCCCCGTCAGGACGATGGTCAGCCGGCCGTCCTCGTGCTCCTGAAAGGTCGTCACGCGCCCCGCGCAGCCGATCTCCCGCAGAGATGCCGAGCGTTCCTGCGGCGATCCCGTCGGCCCACCTTCACCCACCGGCTGGATGATGCCGACCAGCCGGCTGGACCGCATCACATCATCGAAGAGCTGCAGGTATCGTGGCTCGAAGATGTTGAGCGGCAGCGAGGCGCGGGGCAGCAGAATTGCCCCGGTGAGTGGAAAAACGGCGAGCTCGCCGGGAAGATCCGAAAGCGTCTGGTAGCGGCGCGGCATAGTGGTCTCCGCTTCGGGCGGGTCTGCGCGCGATGCGCCGACCCGGACTGCTACGAGAAGAGCAGTGACGACAGGCGCCGCCGCCCTTCGAGGGTTGCCGGATCTTTCGGTCCCCACGCCTCGAAGAACTGCAGGAGCTGTTTGCGTGCCGCCTGCTCGTTCCAGGCCTTGTCGCGACGGAAGCTTTCCAGAAGCTCTTCGACGGCCGCTGCGTTGTCTCCCGCCGCCGCGTAGGCGATGGCAAGGTCAATACGCGCCTGATGATCGGCCGGATTGGCCTCGATCGCCGCCTTGAGCTCACCCACTTTTCCGGGAGCAGCGCCGCGCTTGGCCAGCTCGATCGCGGCCTTCACGCTGGCGATCGCCTGGTGGGACTGCTTGTCCGGCGGCGCCAGAGAGATGGTCTGCTCGGCGCGCACCAGATCGCCGGTCTTGAGATAGCACTTGGCCAGTCCCGCCAACGCCTCGATGTTCTCGCGATCCTCTTTGATCACCGCCGCGAAGATCTCGGCCGCGCTCTGCACGTCGCCGGCATCGAGCAGTTTGTTCGCCTCGGCCACCGCCTCGGCCAGATCCGCGCCCTGGCTGTCCCCGACCAACCGCTCCACGAACTGCTTCACCTGGCTCTCGGGCAACGCTCCCTGGAAGCCGTCGACCGGGCGCCCGTCCACGAATGCATAGACCGTCGGTATCGACTGCACGCGCAGCTGACCCGCGATGGCCGGGTGCTCGTCGATATTGATTTTAACCAGCCGCACCTTGCCGCCGAACGCGCGCACCACCTTTTCGATCACCGGGGTGAGCTGCTTGCACGGTCCGCACCAGGGTGCCCAAAAATCGACGATCACCGGCACCTGCCGCGAGGCATCAAGTACGTCGGCCTTGAAGCCTGCGGTGGTCGAGTCCTTGATCACGTCGCCGCCTGCCGCGCCCGCGCCGGCCGGGCCGCCGGGTTTGCTCTGTCCGAACTCCATCTACGTCTCCATCGCGCTCGTTGGGTGGCGCACGTCCGAGTTGCGAATGCGCATTTCAGCACCGCGTCGGTCGCACCAATTCAGCCGGCAGTCTTGGTTCCGCTCAAAGTAAGGATCTGCGGTGCGTGACCGCAAGCCTCCATGAACCGGATCAGGTCGTCCCGCTGGATGCTGGTCGTCGCCGTGTTCACCAGCGGGTGACAGTTGATGACGTCATACTCCATCAGCCGCCGATCGACCACAACGCTGACGCGATGGGCCGTATCGTTGATCAGCGACAACGCCGTCACCGACCCCGGAGTAACGCCGAGCACCTCCATCAGCAGCTCGGCCTTGCCGAATGACAACCGCGCCGAGCCGATCGTTTTCGGTAGCGCCTTCAGATCAATGTCCGTGTGACACTCCGCGACCACCAACCAGAGCTTGTCCTTCGCATCCTTGAGGAACAGGTTCTTGGTGTGCCCGCCGGGAATGCGGGCATGAATCTCGTCGCTCTCACCGACGGTGAAAACCGCCTCGTGGTCGATCGTCGTGACTGCGATCCCGATCTCGTCGAGGCGCGTCATCAGCTCCTGGCGTGTCTTCGGCATCAGTCTTGGACAACCCGTCAGTTGCAGGCGCGACTATCGTCGTGAGGCCCGCTTGCGCCAGGATTGGCGGGACATCTTCGAGCTGTCAGATAGCCCCCGAGCCGCCTTTAGGCAATGCCGCCACGCCTGCCGCATCATACCTGCCTTTTCTGGCCGGTCGTGCCCCGCCGCGCTTGCACCCTGTCCGGACTTGTCGGACACTAACTGCGTCGCCGGAGGCTTGGCTGCCTCCGTATAGCGCAGACGTCCACCGAGGCGGACAACCGATCGGCCGCTTCCTGCTTGCGCGCGCGAAGCACCAAGGGAGGCCAGTTCCATGAAGCTCATGTGGTTCCACCTGATGCCCTACACCGAGCTTCCCGACGATTTCCGGGAAAACCACCCATCGGTGTGGGTCGACATTCACTCCTCGCTCTTCGACCCGAAGCGCGCCCACCACATGTACAACGACTTCATGGACGAGCTGGAATTCGCCGCCGACTGCGGCTTTGACGCCGTCTGCGTCAACGAGCATCACTCGAACGGCTATGGCCTGATGCCGTCGCCAAACCTGATCGCCTCGCCCTTTGCGTCATGGGCAACTCCCTCGCGCTCTATAACCCGCCGACGCGGGTGGCCGAGGAGTTCGCCATGATCGATTGCATCTCGGGCGGTCGCCTGATCGCGGGCTTCCCCGTCGGCACGCCGATGGACACCTGCTACGCCTACGGCACCAACCCCTCCATGCTGCGCGAGAAGTACATGGAGGCGCACGATCTGGTGATGAAGGCCTGGACCGAGAAGGAGACGTTCGCCTTCAACGGCCGCTTCAACCAGCAGCGCTACGTCAACATCTGGCCGCGTCCCGTCCAGGAGCCGCATCCGCCCGTCTGGATTCCCGGCGGCGGTTCCGTCGAGACGTGGGCGTGGTGCGCCAAGATGGACTACGTCTACGCCTACCTGTCTTATTACGGCTACAAGGCCGGCCTGAAGACCATGCAGGGCTTCTGGGGCGAGATGGAGAAGCTCGGCAAGGATCGCAATCCCTACCGCGCCGGCTTCCTGCAATTCGTCGGCGTCGCACCCACCCGCTCCGAGGCCATGGAGCGTTACGCCGAGGCGGCCGAATACTTCTATGGCCGCTGCCTGCATGTCGACCTGAAGTACGCCTCGCCCCCGGGCTACAACACCGAGGCAACCCAGCGCGTCGGCCTCGAGAGTCAGGTCAGGGCTGCCGCTGAGGCCGCAGCCGACCCGTCGAAGGGCAAGGATGCCCTGGCCGCACAGGGCACCACAGGCTCGACCACCGGGACCCGGTTCAACATGGTCGCCAAGACGATGGAGGACATCGTCGACCGCGGCTACGTCATCGTCGGCTCGCCGAAGGACGTCGAGGAGCAGCTCCGCGAGGTCGCTGTCAACATGAACGTCGGCCACCTCATGCTGTTGCTGCAATACGGCAACATGTCCAAGGACTTGGCCAAGTACAACACCAAGATGTTCGCCGATCACGTCGCCCCGAAGCTCCGCCCGCTCTTCGCCGAGTGGGAGGACAAGTGGTGGCCGAAACCCATGGAAAAAGCCAACCGCGCCGAGCTTCCCGCCTTCGCCCCGCGCGTGCAGGCGGCGGAGTAGAACCAATCAGCAGAGCGGGGGCGCAACCCTGTCAACAAGTTTGCCAACGAGAGCCGCCGAGGAGACCCACCCATGAAGCTCATGTGGTTCCACTTGATGCCCTATACGGAGCTGCCCGACGACTTCAAGCAGAAGCATCCATCGGTGTGGGTCGACATTCACTCCTCGCTCTTCGATCCGAAGCGCGCCCACCACATGTACAACGACTTCATGGACGAGATGGAGTTCGCCGCCGAGGTGGGCTTCGATGCGGTGTGCTGCAACGAGCACCACTCAAATGGCTACGGCCTGATGCCGTCGCCAAATCTGATCGCCTCGGCGCTGGCCCGGCGCACCACTGATACCGCGATCTGCGTCATGGGCAATTCGCTGGCGCTCTACAATCCGCCGACCCGCGTCGCGGAGGAGTTCGCCATGATCGATTGCATCTCGGGAGGCCGCCTCATCGCCGGCTTCCCGGTCGGCTCGCCCATGGACACCTGCTACGCCTACGGCCAGAACCCGTCGATGCTGCGCGAGCGCTACCTGGAAGCCCACGACCTCGTCATGAGGGCCTGGACCGAGAAGGAGACGTTCGCCTTCAACGGCCGCTTCAACCAGCAGCGCTACGTCAACATCTGGCCACGCCCCATCCAAAGCGATCCGCACCCGCCGGTCTGGGTCCCCGGAGGCGGATCCGTTGAAACTTGGCGGTGGTGCGCCGAGATGGACTACGTCTACTGCTATCTCTCCTATTACGGCTACAAGACCGGCCTGGGCGTGATGAAGGGCTTCTGGGAGGAGATGGACAAGCTCGGCAAGGACCGCAATCCTTTCCGGGCCGGCTTCCTGCAATTCGTCGGTGTCGCCGAGAGTCGGTCCGAGGCGCTGGAGCGCTACGCCGAGGCAGCCGAGTATTTCTACGGTCGCTGCCTCCACATCGACCCGAAATTTGCCCAGCCGCCCGGCTACGTCACCGAGGCGACGCAACGTGTCGGCCTGCAAAGCCAGGTCGTGAAGGCGGCATCCTATCAGGAGAAGTTCAAGAAGCGCCCGACCACGATGAAGGAGATTGTCGATGACGGCTACGTCATCGTCGGCAACCCCGACGACGTCGTCGAGCAGTTGCGCGAGGTGGCCGTCAACATGAACGTCGGCAACCTGATGATGCTCCTGCAATACGGCAACATGTCGAAGGATCTGACCAAGTACAATACGAAGCTCTTCGCCGACAAGGTCATGCCCAAGCTGAAGCCGCTGTTCTCCGAGTGGGAGCACAAGTGGTGGCCGAAGCCGATGCAGCGCCAAGCCCGCGCCGAGCTACCAGCGTTTTCACCCCGCGTCGAGGCAGCGGAGTAGCCGCGCTTGCGCCAATGAGCGCCGATCAACGGCAAGACCCCGCTCGGCCTGCCGTTGATCCGCGCCGGCGCTCGGCATCGAGGTTGAGGGCCCGAGGCCGCCGCCGGTTTCTACAACGCCGGGGGGCGGATCTGGTTCCGTTAGTCGGGACCCCGCCCGCGAGGCCTCTCTGCAGTGCCGTTCGAGCGAATGAACGATCCACTGCCTCCGACGACCATGAGACTGAAAAATTCAAAGGAGTTCCTTCCCGTGTCCGAGCCCACGACGACCACCATCGATATCAACGGCCATGCCTGCCGCGTCTGGACGAAGGGCTCGGGCCCGAAGATCGGGTGGCTCGCTGGATTCGGTGGACTGCCCCGTTGGACCCCGTTTCTCGACGAGCTGGCGAAAACCCGCACCGTCATCGCGCCGTCACTACCGGGCCACCCCGGCGCAACCGGCCACAACCTGCTCGATAGCCACCTCGACTGGATCGTCGCCGCCCGCCAGGTCATCGTGAAGAGCGGCCTCGAAGGCGAGGACATCGCCGGCTCCTCGGTCGGTGGCTCGTTCGTCGCCGAGTTCGCCGCGCTCTGGCCACACAAGGTCAAGCGCATCGCCATGATCGCGCCGTGGGGCCTGTTCGACGAGAAGGACCCAGCCACCGATGTCTGGGCCCAGCGGCCCGACGACCAACCCGGCGTCCTCTGCGCCAATCCGCAGATCTGGCAGGACTTCAAGGCCGTGCCGCCCGGTGCCAACTCCGTCGAGTGGCCGATCGAGCAGATCCGCGCCTCCGAGGCGGCCGCCCGTGTCTTTTGGCCGCTCGGCAACACCAAAATCGAGAAGCGCCTGCCACTGATCCTCGCGCCGACACTCCTGCTGTGGGGCGAGCAGGATCGGGTCATGCCCCGCAGCTACGCCGACACCATGGCCAAGCTGATCGAGGGCAAGACCACGATCAAGACCGTCCCCGGCGCCGGCCACCTCGCCGACCTCGACCAGCCCGCCGCAACCGCCAAGGCGATCCTCGAGTTCATGTCATGATTGGAGCCCCCAGGAAGCCCTGGGATGACGCGGTGCGGGCAGGCCTCGTCCTTCTGGTGGCCGGTATCCTCTTCGGCGGCCAGGCCGGACCAGTGCACGCTCAGAGCGCGCCGCCCCCCAGCGCCGAGCAGTTCGCCGCAGCCCGCGACGTACTCGAGGCGACGGGCGCCGTGAAGAAGCTCGATGCCATCATCGACCACCTGGCCAAACAGATGCGCCAGTCACTACTGATCAAGAAGCCCGAGCATTCGAAGGATATCGAGCAGGTGATCGGCGACGTCGCCGAGCGCTTCAAGCCGAGAAAGAGCGAGCTCGTCGACCGGATTGCGGACGTCTACGCGCAGCGGTTGAGCCTTGCCGACCTGAGGGCCATTACACAATTTTACCGCTCGGAGGTCGGCGCGCGGTTTGCGCAGCTGTTGCCGGACATCACGAAGGATGCCTGGCAAGCCGGCCAGCATTGGAGCGCCGACATCGGGCGCGACATGGAGGCAGCGGCTCGACTGGAGTTCGACAAGAGGAACATCACATTCTAGCCGGCATCGCCCGCCGTCGGCCCCCTTACCATCACCGGTTACGTAGGAGAATCGCATGAAGCTCGACGACGACAGCCAAGCCTTCCTCAACCTGATCGCGAAGCTCGGCCGCCCGCCGCTCAACTCGCTCCCACCTTTGGAAGGGCGCGAGGTCTTCCGCCGCGGCCGCATGGCGACGCAGCCCGAGCTGCCGCACGTCGACCGCGTCAAGGAGTACGACGTACCCGGGCCCAACGGCCCAATCGGCTGCCGCTTCTACCGCGGCGCCGGCACGGCCGATTTGGGGCTTCTCCCGGTGCATGTCTATTACCACGGCGGCGGCTGGGTCCTCGGCGACCTCGATAGCCACGACTGGGTCTGCCGCCGCATCGCCAACGCCGCGCAATGCGCCGTGCTCTCGGTCGACTACCGCATGGCGCCGGAGCACGTCTTCCCGGCGGCCTTTGACGACAGCCTCGCCGCGCTTCGCTGGGCGGTCGACAACGCCTCGCGCCTGAAGGTCGACCCGTCTCGCGTGTCTGTCGGCGGTGACAGCGCCGGCGGCAACCTTGCGGCAGCCGTTGCCCTCGCTGCCCGCGACACCGGCAGCCCGCGCCTCAAGGCCCAGATCCTCGTCTATCCGGCCGTCGATCTCTCCATGAGCGGCGACTACTACGGCCGCTTCACCAAGGATCTGATCCTGACCGACGACACCATGCGCTGGTTCATCGATCTCTACATTCCGAACAAGGCCCAGCGGAAGGACTGGCGCGCCTCGCCCTTGCTCGCGGACAGCCTCGCCAACCTGCCGCCCGCGCTCGTCATCCTCGCCGGCTTCGACCCGCTCTGCGCCGAGGGCGAAGTCTACGCAGAGAAGCTGAAGGGCGCCGGCTGTCACGTGACAGTCACCCGCTACCCAGGGCAGCTCCACGGCTTCCTGTCGAACGGCAAGATGCTGCCCAGGGCCAATCAGGCCATCGACGACATCGCCGCCACCCTGAAGACCGCCTTCGCGGCCTGATCGCCTGACTTGCCCGAGCGAGCTGGCCACAATGCGAGACGGGTCGAGCCATGAGAGCCCGACCCGTCTCCAGCACCACATAACAGCAGCGGCGACCTACGCTTGTCCCGCGGCCGCGTCCTTGGCGAACACCAGCAACTCGGTCGCGATGCGATCCATGTCCGCGTAGTCGTCACCCTTGGCCGAGCCTCGCTTCCACAGCGCATGCAGCTGCAGCAGAACGACCGCCAGCTTGAACATGGCGAGCACGCGCAGCACCGGAAAATCCGAGACATCGCGCCCGGTCAGCCGAGCGTAGTGCGCCACCACCTCGTTCCGCGTCGAAAAGCCCGGCGCAGCAGTCGGCAACTGTTTCATGTCGTGCATGCAGGCCGGATCGCCCGCCTCGGCCCAATAGCTCAGCATCGTCGCCACATCGAACAGGGGATCGCCGCGCGTACCCATGTCCCAATCGACGATCGCGACCGGCTTCAGCGTGCCCGGCTCGACGATCAGGTTGTCGAGCTTGAAGTCGGAATGAAGCAGCGTCGGCGCGCGCGCGTTCACGCTCTGCTTGGCGAGCCAGCCCGATACCTCGCGAGCTAGCGCCGCCGTCTCGGACCGAAGCTCGAGACGCTCCGCGCGTCCCGTCCAGCCCTTCCTCGTACGCTCGATGAACCCCTCGGGCTTGCCGAGATCGCCGAGGCCGACGGCCTCCGCATCGACGGCATGGATCGCGGCAAGCGTTTCGACCAGCAGCCCGCCGGTCCGCGCGGCGACATCCGGCCGCCCATCGAAATGCCGCTTGTCGTCGCCCTTGATGACGAGCCCCGGCCGGTACTCGATCAACTGGAACGACACGCCGATGACGCTCTTGTCCTCGCAGAGGTGCGCGCTCTCCGGCGCCAGCGGCAGGGCACGCCACAGCTGGGAAAGGATGCGATGCTCGCGCGCCATGTCGTGGGCGCCCGGCGGCAGGTCGCCATCCGGCGGGCGGCGCAGCACCAGCAGGCGGCCACCGGCCTTGAGGCGATAGTTGATGTTGGCCATGCCCGTGCCGAACTGCTTGATCGGCTCGGAGAGATCGAGCGGCAGCCCGACGCCAGCGAGATAAGCACCCAGCCGCGCGGTATCGATCGGGAACGCGTCGCCGGCAGAGCGGAAGACGTGCGCGTCGGAGGGATCAGCGGTCATGATATGCCTTCATCCCGTCGTCCACCCCATCACCACGGGCACCATCAGCGCCGCAAGCACCCGCGCGTCGACCGCCTGCGGCTCGCCGAATTGGCCCTCGACGCCGAACAGGTTCATGGCGCCGACGTTCCGCTCGCAGAAGCGCACAGGCACGTTCATGATCGACGTCACGCCCAACCCGAAAATCTTGTCGAAGTCCTTGTAGGTGCCCCGGATATCCTCGCGTCCCTTGGCGATGTAGACCTCGCCGCGTGCCAGCACACTCTGGTTCGTCGGATAGTCCGCGACCCGCTTGCGCCCGCCGACTGGGTAGGCAACGAAATCGCTGGAATGGATGCGCTCCACTTCCCCCGTCTCGCGCACGTAGCGGAACATCGTGAAGCCCCTGGCGCCGATGACGCGCTGCGCCACCGCCCCGATCGCTTCGAGGATAGCAAGTGGCCGCGGTGCCTCGGCGGCAAACGCCGTCAGTCGCATCACGTCGTCCAGGTCCAGTCGCCGCGCTGTCATCTAGCTCACCATTCGCCGAACCGGTAGCCGCGCGCCCGCGCCCCGCCGGTCACCCTCTGGATGTAGTCGTGCGTCACGGTCGTGCGCATCTTGCGTGTCAATGCCCACGAAAAGAGCCGTGCCTTCATGGCCTCGCGCACCCCGGCGTAGGCCGCGTCGTCGCCGAGATCGTGCAACTCGTGGGGATCGGCCTCGAGGTCGAACAGTTGCGGCCGGAAGCGCTCGAAGTGCACGTATTTCCACCGCGCCGTCCGAACCATGAACCCGCGCGCCTCGTCCACCTCGAGCCCGAGATGCCGCCGCGCGTGGCGAAGGGAGAAATCGCCATCGCAGAACGCAGCCTCTCGCCAATTGGCGATACCCGAGCCGCGTAGCAATGGCGCAAGCGACCGCCCCTCGAGGCGATGCGGTTGTGGCTCGCCGCCCGACCAATCGAGGAAGCTGGGTGCCAGATCAATAGCCTCCACTAGCGCGTCGATCCGCATGCCGCGCGTCGCATCCGCCTCCGGCCTCGGATCGACCACGATCATGGGAACTCGCACGATCTCCTCGTGGAACAGATCCTTTTCGCCGAGCCAATGATCGCCGAGATAATCACCGTGATCGGATGTGACGACGATGATCGTGTTGGCGATCTCTCCGGTCGCCTCCAGGTGGTCGATCAGCCGGCCGACATGCGCATCGAACTGCGTGATCAGCCCCATGTAGGTCGGGATCACCGTCTCGCGCACCTCGTCGCGCGCGAAATTCAAGCTCTCGTCGTGTTTCATGAAGGCGCCCACGACGGGGTGCGGGATCGCCCTTTCGGCCTCGGATCGGTTCGCCGGCATGACATGCTCCGGCCCATACATGGCGTGATAAGGGGCCGGCGCGACGTAGGGCCAGTGTGGCTTGATGTAGGAGACGTGCAGGCACCACGGTTCGCCTCCGCGCGCTTGGCGCATGAACTCCAGCGCCCGGTCGGTCATGTAGGCGGTCTCGGAGTGCTCCTCCTTGACGCGGGCGGGCCGGCGCGCATTGCGCATCGCCCAGCCCGAGAGCACCTCGCCGTCGTCGCCCTCGACCGAGTTTGCCCACTCATGCCAGGGATTCACGCCCGAATATCCGAGCTGGCGCAGCCACGTATTGTAGGCCGGATCTCCGCCAGCGAGCTTGCCGTCCACTTCCGGATGCAAGCCGTCATCGCGCTCGAACGGCTCGAACCCGCACTGCCAGTAGGGCAGCCCTGGATTGGTTCCCGGATCGATGCCGAGCCGTGCCATCGACTCGAGATCCGGTTTGAAGTGCGTCTTCCCCACCAGCACCACGCGATACCCTTGCGGGCGCAGGTAATCACCCATCGTCCGCTCGTCGATCCGGAGCGGGAAATTGTTGTAGGTAGCCCCGTGCGTCAGGTTATAGCGGCCCGAGTAGAAGCACATGCGCGACCCGCCACAGACCGGCGACTGCACGAAAGCCCGCGTGAAGGCCACCCCCATCGCCGCCAGCCGATCCAGATTTGGCGTGCGGATATGTGGATGACCGGCATGAGCCAGATAGTCCCAGCGAAGCTGGTCCGCCATGATAAAGAGGATGTTGGGCTTGTCCGTCATGGCATCGGTTGACCTTGCTGGGCCGCACGCGGACCCCTCTCGTCGAAGCGCCTGGAGCGTGACCTTTGCCGACCGAACAATCAAGCCTCGCGCGCCAGCCATGGCAGGCCACCGTCCTCACCATCTTCCCCGAGATGTTTCCGGGCCCGCTCGGCGTTTCACTGTCGGGCCAGGCGCTCACGGCCGGAACCTGGCGGCTCGATTGCCTGAACATTCGCGACTTCGGCCTCGGGCGCCATCGCCAAGTTGACGACACGCCGGCAGGCGGCGGCGCTGGCATGATCTTGCGGCCCGATGTCCTCGGCCCCGCCATCGACGTGGCTCTGGCCGCCGCACCCGACCTGCCCCGCGTGTACCTCTCCCCGCGCGGCAAGCCGTTGACGCAAGCCCGCGTGCGCGACCTCGCCACCGGGCCCGGCGTGCTCCTGCTGGCTGGCCGCTTCGAGGGCATCGATCAGCGCGTCATCGACGGCCGTAATCTCGAGGAGATCTCGATCGGCGACTATGTCCTCTCCGGCGGCGAGCTTGCGGCCATGGTGCTGATCGACGCGTGCGTGCGTCTGCTTCCAGGCGTCCTCGGCGCGCAAGACTCGCTCTCCGAGGAAAGCTTCGAGCACGGCCTTCTCGAGTACCCGCAGTACACCAAGCCCCGCGAATGGGAGGGGCGCAGCATTCCCGACGTGCTGCTGTCGGGCGATCACAAGAAGGTCGCTGAATGGCGGCGAAGGGAGGCGGAGCGGATTACGAAGGAGCGAAGGCCGGATTTGTTGGGGAAGTAAGAGGTCCGGATAGCGAACGATCAAGGCTCGATGACGGCTACGTCCGGCATGACGTTCGAGCGCTTTCGCAGCGTCCTGTCGAATGTTGCAAAGCACTCCGCTTCCCGGGAGCCTGAGAGATGGAGAGCATCTGCAAAATCGAGGCCCTGCCGATACGCGAGAATCGCGTTCTGCACGACGGTCGGCTCCTTGAGGCTGAGCTGGGGCAGGCCAATGAGCTTTTCCAGGGCCCTCCCTATGGCATCGGCATCGAGCATGTAGGCGCTCCTCAGGACCCACTCGCACTCCAGCAGGACCGTAGTTGCAATCAGAATCTGGTTCTCTGCGACCAGCTTGCGCGCCCGCTCTGCTTGGACGGCATCGTCGGCGACCAGAAGACGGACGACCACGTTGGTATCCAGCGCAATCATCGGCCTGACCTGCGCTTGGCCTCGTCGGCCACGGCCTCGTCCATACGTTCGATAGAGATCGCAGGGCCGTCATAGGCCAGACAGCCGAACACCTCGTCGACGGTTGTCGCAGGCGCAACCGGCCTGGGCCGCAAAAGGAGGCCGCCGGGCGTGTTCTCGATCTCGAACGTCGTTCCAGGCCGCCACCCGTGCTCGTCCCGGATATCCTTGGGGATGATCACCTGCCCCTTGCTGGAGAGCCTTGTCGTCGTCATGCCCCGCCTCCCGTGAAGTAAGATCAAGGTAAGACGAAATATAGGGCTATTCGCAATGCGTCGCAAGAGACGCAACCGCTCTTCCATGCCCCCGGTTGCCTCCCCGGCACACCTATGCCTAAATGTCCGGACAAGCTCACTCACTGTCTAGCGAGGGACACCCATGGCCAAACCCACCAGCCCTGAAGGGCTCGACGTCATCATCATCGGTGCCGGCGTCGGCGGTCTCTACGCCATTCACAAGTATCGGCAGCTGGGCCTCAAAGTCCGCGCCTACGAAAAGGGCGATGACGTCGGCGGCACCTGGTACTGGAACCGTTATCCCGGATGCCGCTGCGACGTCGAAAGCCTCGAATACTCGTTCTCGTTCTCGCCCGAACTCGACCAGGAGTGGAAGTGGCCCGAGCGCTACGGCAACCAGGGCGAGATCCTGAAGTACGTGCAGCACGTGGCCGACCGCTTCGATCTCAGGCAAGACATTCAGTTCAACACCACCATTACGTCGGCCACCTTCGACGACAAGACCAGCCGCTGGACCGTGACGACCGACAAGGGCGAGACGATCACCGCGCCCTACTGCCTGATGGCCACCGGAAATCTCTCGACCCCCAGAAAGCCCGACATTAAGGGCATCGACAGCTACAAGGGCAAGACCTACCACACAGGCCTCTGGCCGCACGGAGGTGTCGACTTCACCGGCCTGCGCGTCGGTGTCATCGGCACCGGCTCGTCGGGCGTCCAGTCGATCCCGATCATCGCCAGGCAGGCCCGCCAGCTCACCGTTTTCCAGCGGACGGCCAATTTCTCGCTCCCCGCGCGTAACGAGCCGATGGATCCGCAGAAAGAGGCCAAGCACAAGGCCGAGTATCCCGAGCGCCGCGCTGGGGCCGTCAACACGCCGTTCGCCATCGCCGGCTACCCGCCGCCGACCAAGTCCGCGCTCGACGTTTCTGCCGAGGAGCGCAATGCCGCCTATGAGAAAAAGTGGCAGGAGGGTGGCTCGATCAGCTTCCTCTATGCCTATACGGATCTGCTGACCAACAAGGCTGCCAACGACACCGCGTCCGATTTCGTGGAAGGACAAGGAGACCGCCGAGGCGCTCTGCCCGAACGATCATCCGATCGGCACCAAGCGGCTGATCCTGGATACCAACTACTACGAGACCTACAATCAGCCGCACGTGAAGCTGGTCAACATCCGCAACAATGCCATCTCGGAGATTACCGAGTGGGGCATCAAGACTGCGGATGGCAAAAGTTACGAGCTCGACGCCATCGTGTTCGCCACGGGCTTCGACGCCATGACAGGCGCCATGAAAGAGATCGACATCAAGGGCGCAGGCGGCGTCTCCATCCGTGACAAGTGGAAGGACGGTCCGCAGACCTATCTGGGCGTGATGGTCGCCGGCTTCCCGAACATGTTCATGGTCACCGGCCCGCAAAGCCCCGGAGTCAAGAGCCAGATGATCTTCGCGTGCCAGCAGCACGTCGATTTCGTCGGCGACATGATCAAGTATGCCCGCGGCCGGCAGATGCGGCGCATCGAGGCCTCGCGCATGGCCGAGATCAACTGGGTTCAGCACAACAACGAGGTCGCCGACTCGACGCTCTATCCGCTGGCCAATAGCTGGTACATGGGCGCCAACATTCCCGGCAAGCCGCGCATCTTCATGCCCTACGTCGGCGGCGTACAGAACTACGTCAAGAAGTGCGACGAGGTCGTCCAGAAGGGCTACGAAGGCTTCGAGATGAGTGCATAGCGAAGACTGCGGCCACGAAACTTATGCGGGCGGGCGAGCGGCAACGCTCTCCCGCCTTCGCGTATCACACCGCCCCCTTCTCCTTCAACTTCCGCACGTCCTCCGCACTCACGCCGAGGAGCTCGCCAAGCAGGCTCTCGGTGTGCTCGCCCAGCAACGGGGGCCGGGTGTATTCCGCGGGACTGTCGGAGAGGATCATCGGCAAGCCGACGGTCTTGAAGCCTTGCGGCCGCTTCGGATACGCCATCTCGACGATCATGCCGCGCTCGATGAGGTGCGGGTCGGCCAGCACCTCGGCGGTATCCTGGCAGGCGCCGCACGGCACACCCGCGTCGGCCATCACCTTCATCACCTCGTGCTTGGTGCGCTGCATCGCCCACTCGGTGATCAGCGCGTCGAGCGCGGCCCGGTTCTGCCAGCGATCGGGGTTGGTCTTGAACAACGGGTTGCTCTCGAGATCCGGCCGCTCCATTGCTTTGCAGAAAGCGCCCCACATCTGCGGCTGCGCGTAGATGTAGACGTAATCGTTGGGCCCGCCCGGCGCGCATTTGTACGTCGTCCCAGGCACATTCTTGCCAAGCTGGTTGCCTGTCCGCACCGGCACGCCAGTGCGCTGATGCTCGCGCAGCGAGATGCGAATCAGGTTCAGCACCGCCTCCTGCATGGCCACTTCGACATGCTGGCCTTTTCCCGTGGCGTGGCGCTGGTTGATCGCCGCCAGAATCGCGATCGCCATGTGCATGCCCGTGCCGCTGTCTCCGATCGCCGGCCAGTTGTAGGTCGGCGGCCCGTCGGCAAAACCGGTCACGCACATCCCCCCGCCCATCGCCTGTGCGATCGGCTCATAGGCCTTGAAATGCGCGTTGGGACCGTACGTGCCGAAGCCCTTGATCGTGGCGTAGATCAGCTTGGGATTGATCTTTTCCAGCACCTTCCAGCCGAGGCCCATGCGATCGAGCGCGCCGGGCCCGAAGTTCTCGATCAGCACGTCGGATTGCGCAATCAGCTTGCGGAAGAGATCCTTGCCCTCCTCGGTCTTCAGGTTCAACGTCAGCGAACGCTTATTGGCGTTGAAGACGAGAAAGAACAGCTCGTCGTTGTTCTGCGCCCGCGCCACGTCGCCGCCCTTTGGCTCCTCGAGCTTGATCACGTCTGCTCCGAGAAACCCCATGATCTGCGCGCAGGCCGGCCCCGCCTGATTGTGTGTCATGTCGATGACGCGAATGCCTGAAAGGGCCTTCTGCATGGGGTGTCTCCGCTGGGTGCACCGATGAAGTCGATCGCGAGCCTAGGACGCCTGCGCCATGGAGGACAACCGCGAACGCAGTGATGATCGGCCTTGGCGGTGAGCACGCGAGCTGTCAGTCGCGAGCCTCGTCGACAACGATAGTGATCGCAGTGCGGGAGATCTGGTCGGGGCGCGCGTGCTGCTCTACCGGGACGTCCGGGGCGGCTCGACGCCTCGACCTGGGGCGAGGCTCGGGGCGCAGCGGGGACGCATCGGTCTTGGCCGGCTGAGCCCACGCATTCTGCAACAGGAACGCCGCGTAGTCGCCGAGTTCGGTGAAGCGCTGCTTCTCGAAATCGTGGCGAATTCCGTCGGTCAGGCCTGCGGCCTCGCTGCACAAGGCGACGATGGTCTCCCGTCCAGCCTCGTTCAACCTGAAGGCAAAAGGAGCATCTGGACCGGGCAGCCTCAACTCCTGGCCGGCGGTCAGAAACGCGTTGGTCTCGAAGTCGTTGGGGAAGATCGCCGTTCCACGTCCACGGGTGTCGATGCTGACGACCGTGAGATGGCAGTCATTTCCGGCGCGGACGAAAAGCTGCAGGGGCTCGCCCTTGCGATAACTCGTTTTGTCCGAATAGAGGACGAGCCCAGGAGCGCGATCGATCGGGGCGTAGACCTGCTCGGCAGCGGGTTTGGGGCCGTCGACGCCGACAGGCTCCGATCCTGGACGACTGAGCGCCTCCCGCAGGTGGCGGGCAGATGCGTCCACCTCGACCCGGGCCACGAGGCCTTGCAGCAATCGGCGCGCCAGGGTGTTTGTGCTGCCGTCGCCGCCATCGGCAAGCTTGCGCAGGTCCTTGAGCTCAACGCCGAGTTCGGCCGCAGCGCGCTCCCCATTCACCGGCCTCGAGTACTCCTTCGCCAAGGCGACCAACGGCTCGACGCCGTGAAGGGTCAAATCCGGATCGATACCGAGCCGTCTTAGTGCCCCGCGAGCGGCCTCACGGTCGGCAAGCAATGCATGCGCCTGCGATCCCGGTGGTTCTCCGGGTCGGGCAGGCTGCACCGGACCAGCGCCGTGGCAAGCAAGGCAGTCCAGACCGCCCCGGACCTTTACTTCGGCAACAAACGCCGGGCTCGCAATATTTGGCGGCACCACATCGAGGCGGCTGCCGCTCTCGCCGAGGACGAAAAACGCCGGGAGGCCATTCGGCAGGGTGAACATACCGCGGCTGGCGTGATGCGGCACCGGCTCGGCGAGCGGGGCCGTGACAGGCGTGGCGAAGCCAGCGTCGCCCTCGCGGGCCAGCCGATGGTAGGCCTGCCAGAAGGCTCCCGTCGGCGACGACCGACGTTCGACCAGGCTCGGCTGCACCGCAAAACGGGACGGTTGCACAAGTGCCTGGGACGCATCACCGGGTGCGTTCTGGCGGGCAGGGTCGATCTGAAGCATCTTCAAAATCTCAGGGCCCGTTCCAGGCAGCCCGAGAACATCGTAGTAGAGAGGCGCGCTGAGCACGGTCTCGGCGAACCAATCCGCACGCGCTACCGGGATCGTGGTGCCGAAAGCCTCCCGCATGTTGGCTGGTAACGGGGGCGTCAAACCCAGCGGATCGGTGCCCGAGGTGGTCGAGCGCATGATCCGGTCCCAGTGCTCCGGCTGCCAACCGAGATCGTCGAGGTTGATCTTGAGCAGCGTCCGCGCAACGTCGACCGGGGGCACGGCGACGGGCGCGACTTTCCAGCTCAGGCTGTTGAACAGTCGCACGATGGCCTGACGATAGGCGGCCAAGGCCTCGAAGCGCACACACCCATTGTGCAAGTGAGCGATCGAAACGAAGCGTAGCTTGGCGGGGTCCTCACGTGTCAGCTCGATCAACTGCGAGAGCGTTGCGGCGTGATCGGCGGGCGTGACGAGACGCCGTTCGTTGCATTGCTGGCGGGGCGGTAGCGCGGCAATCCAGCTGCGTACGGCCGCGATCTCCTCGGGTTTCGGGCCGGCTCTTTCGGGCTTGTCCGTACCGTTGGAATGATTGTGGACGCCGGCCGGCATCGAGCGACGCAGCATCATGACATAGAGGCGCGACGCATCGGGATTGCCAGGGTGCACAATGTGCGGTGCCGACGCGAGTTCGTCGAGCAGCAGGACGTTGCCGAACGCCGCTGCCGGCGCAGGCCGCTCCAGTTTTCCGCTCTGGTGGCAGCGGGCACAGTGCTTCTCGAGCACCGCATAGGCAGCCGCCGCGACGGGGTCGGCTGGCGGATGCGAGCGGCGTGGCGGAGAGTTCGGGTCGAACACCGGCTCGGTCGTGCCGGCACTGGCGGACAGTGGCGTTGCCTCCGCCTTTTTTTCAGCCCAAGGAGCTGGCGTCGATGGCCCGGCGGCGTCTGGCATGGGGCGAGGCGGTGCTTGGCCGAGCGCAGCGGCGGACACCATGCCAAGCCCCAGGACCAGCACCGCAACACCGCGGAAGATCGACAACCGCCTGGATGCCATGCCTCGCTTCCCCCGGAGGTTGGTTCTCGCGCATCGAGATGCCGCGCGGCCTCAGCGCCACTTTGAAACAGACCTCAGACGTAGGAACAAGAGCACCACGGCCACAGGCAAAGCTCGTGTGTGTCGATCACCGCCAGCGGCGGCCCCGCCCCGGCGTTCCTCACACGAGCTTGCCGCCGGCCGCCATGATGCCGCGAGCGCGAGCCACGGGCTGGCGAGGTTTGCGTCGTGCTCGTCCTCGTAGGGCCGGGCCTCTTTTCGGCCAGTGATCATGGCCTGGACCAGATTCTCGCGCTTCCAGACGCGGTAGAGAATGTTGGCGAGGATGTGCAGCCCGATCACCCATAAGAGTAGGTCGAACATAAACAGGTGCCACTTTGTGGCGAAGGCGACCATTGCCTCGCTCACCCGGGACGACAGCGGACCGCCCGTCAGCGCATCGTGGTCGTCGTAGGCAAAGAGGCCGAGTGCGCCAATCACACCCAGCATTGCGAGCATGACGAGCACGACGGAGCCGCCCAACGGATTGTGACCGAGAAAGTGGCGCGGCCGCCCCAGGACGAAGTCCAGCCCGTACCGGACAGCCGTCAAAGGTCCATAGAAAAACGAAGCGAAACGCGACGTCGAGCTGCCGACGAAGCCCCAGAGCAGACGCCAGACGACAAGCACCAGGATCGCGTAGCCGTTCCATTTATGCCAAACGAGACCTGCATCGCCCCAATGCCGCGAGACGTAGGCCATGACGATGAGAGTCACGAGAGTCCAGTGAAACAAGCGGGTTGGCAGATCCCAAGCCCGCACGGAACCGGAATCGGCCGTGCCTTGCGTCTCCAAGCTCGCTCGTTCCAGTTGCATTCCCACCTCTTCTAGCCGTCCCACAGTGCCATGCCGCAATTACGCCCCACGTCGCCGCGAGCCGGGGACTTTCTAGCACGTGACGGACTGGCGGGGATAAGTTGGAGCCGGGCGCACGAAACCGGTTGGGCTTCACATTCACGTGTAGATCATGCGCCGTGTCATGCCGCCGTCGACGATCATCTCGGCACCGGTCATGAAGCCAGAGTCCGGGGACAACAAAAACGCCGCTGCGGCCGCGATGTCGTCTGGCACTCCAACCCGCCCGACCGGATGCTGGTCGTGATCCGACGGCTTCAAAGGACCCCACTTGCCGGTGTCGATCCATCCCGGCGAGATGCAATTGACGCGCACATCCGGACCGAGCGTCATGGCAAGGGCGTGGGTCAGCGCGACGAGGCCGCCTTTCGAGGCGGAGTAGGCAAGGGTATCGGCCTCGGACATGTGCGCGCGGGTGGAGGCGATGGCGACGATGGCGCCTTTGCTCGCACGAAGGCAATCAGCGGCCTCGCGTGCCAGCAGGAACAGTGCCGTGAGGTTGACCGCGAGAACGCGGTTCCAGGCTTCGAGTGATGTGGCAGCGAGCGGGCCGTTGGCGTTGATGCCGGCATTCGACACGACGGCGTCGATGCGGCTAGTCCGCGTCATGGCTTCCGCAACAAGGCGCTTCACATCCGCCTCATGACCAACGTCCGCCGTCACGGCGTGGCCTGCTATGGCACTCGCGATGTCCTCGACGGCCGCAGCGTCCGTGTCGGCCGCGACCACCGTCCACCCGTCGCGGGCCAAGCGTGTCGCAATCGCCGCGCCTATGCCCCGTGCGGCGCCGGTGACGATAGCTGTTCTAGGAAGTTGTGGCTGCTGCATGCCGCGAATATAGCGCCAGTGCTCCGACGCCGCGACCGCAAAGCCCGATCGTCTCGCGTACTCTCCCTTGGCGAACGGCACGGAGGCAGCCTACCCTCCGTCCATATCCCCTGGCACCGAGGACGAGACGCATGCTCGAGGACCCACCGATACTGACCATCAAGAAGAGCTGGCGCCGCCCGGCGAAGGCCAAGTCCGCGCGCCTCGAAGGCGTACAGACGGGCCAGGCCATCGATGCCATGGAAGGTCGCGGCGCGCTCGATGCGGCGATAAAGCCACTCGATCCCGGCTGCTGCACATTCGTCGGCACCGCCATCACCTGCGAGACCGGGCCGAACGACAACCTCGCGATCCTCGCCGCGCTGTCTCTTGCCAAACCCGGAGACGTGCTCATTTCAGCCTCCGAGGGCTTTCCGCATTCCGCCGTGTTCGGCGACAACACGGCGATCCTGGCCAAGAACAAGGGTCTTGCCGGCGTCGTCATCGACGGCATGATGCGCGACCTCGCCGGTCTTCTGCCGGTCGGCATCCCGTTGTTCTGCCGCGGTATCACGCCGAACTCGTGCGTCAGGAGTGGTCCCGGCCGCGTCGGCTTCCCTGTCGTGATCGGCGGCGTGACGGTCCACTCGGGCGACGTCATCATCGGTGACCGCGACGGCATCGTCGTCATCCCGCAAGGCGAACTCGACCGCCTGCAACCCAAGATCGACGCCATCCTGAAAGCCGAGACCGAGACGCAGAAGAAGATCCGCGGCGGCTTCTCCAACCTCGGCGGCATCGAGGATCTGCTCAAGTCGTCGAAGGTGCGTTACATCGACTAGATTGGAGTTGCCGTGCCTCGTTCCCAATCCGCCACCGCCCCAGCTGTATCCACGCGCCGGATGCCGAAGGTCGGCATCTGAAGGCGCCACTCACGCGCCGGATGCTATGTGGGCATCTAAAGGCGCCACGAAAGGAACCCCATGCTCTTTCCCGAACACTTCCTCGCCGTCCGCGCCACCGTCCAGCCCGAGCGCGATGCCGAGTTCAACAAATGGTACGATACCGAGCACACGCCGGATGCCGTGAAAGCGTTCCCCGGTTGCATCGGCGGCTCGCGCTACAAAGTCGTCCTCGGCGACGGCTCGCACCAGTACGTGGCGCTCTACGCCTTCCCCACGGCCGAGGCGATGGACCGCGCCTTGACCGGCCCTGAGATCAAGAAGCTGCTCGCCATCTACGACGCCGACGTCGGCTCGTTCTCGACGCGCAACCGCACGACCTACTCGAAGATCTTCGAGTTCATGGCGCCGTGAGGTATTGGCAATGTAGGTTGGGTTAGGGCGGAATGCGCTCACCCGTAACCCAACGGCTTTCACATCGGCGTTGGGTTGCATCGGCCCAGTGCAGGGTCTCCTGACCCAACCTACGAATTGGCCCCGTATTCCACAGGCGACGCGCCGGTTGCGCAAGTGGGCAACTGAAGGCGCAAGGGAAGAGCCCCCATGAAAGTCACCGCAATCGAGACCATCCGCTCGGCGGAGCACCCGAACCTCCTCTGGGTCGAGGTCATGACCGACGAGGGGCTGACAGGGCTCGGCGAAACATTCTACGGCCCGCAGGCGGCCGAAGGGCACATCCACGGCACCATCGCGCCCTATCTCATCGGCAAGGACCCGCTGAATATCGAGGCGCACCAGGCCCACCTCACCGGCTACATCGGCTTTGCCGGGGCCTCGGCCGAGATGCGCGGGCGCTCGGCGGTCGACATCGCCCTCTGGGACATTCTCGGCCAGGCCAAGGGCATGTCCATCTGCGATCTGCTCGGCGGCCGCGTGCGCGATAAGATCAAGGTCTACAACACCTGCGCCGGCTTCTCGTATGTGCAGGACAAGGCCACGCAAGGCACCGACAACTTCGGCCTCGCCAGCAAGAAGGGCCAGTACGAGGATCTCGAAGCCTTCTTGAACCGCGCCGACGAGCTCGCCCATTCGCTGCTCGAGATGGGCATCGACGCCATGAAGATCTGGCCGCTCGATTATGCCGCCGAGGCGTCGTCCGGCTACTGGATCTCCGAGTCCGACCTCCGCAAGGGGTTGGAGCCCTTCGAGAAGATTCGCAAAGCCGTCGGCGACAAGATGGAGGTCGCCTACGAGTTGCATTCGCTGTGGAGCCGCCCGCAGGCGGTCAAGATCGCCCAGGCCCTCGAGGACTACCGGCCGATGTGGGTCGAGGACCCGGTCTTCATGGACCACATGCATTCGATCGGCGAGGTGGCGCGGGCGACGCGGAGCCCGATTGCTGTCGGCGAGACGCGCGGCGGCCGTGCCGACTTCCGCTACCTGCTGGAGCTGGATGCCTTGTCGATGGTCATCATGGACCTCGCCTGGTGCGGCGGCGTCTCAGAGGCAAAGAAGATCGCCACCATGGCCGAGACCTACCAGACGCCGGTCGCCTTCCACGATTGCACCGGCCCGGTGGCGCTCACGGTCTCGACGCATCTCGCGCTCAACGTCCGCAATTGCTGGGTGCAGGAGATCGTCCGCGCGTTCTATTTCGGCTGGTACGGCCAGTATCTCGACAAGCTCCCCCCCATTGTGAAAGGCGAAATCACGGTTCCGCCCGGCCCCGGTCTAGGCGCCAAGCTCCTGCCCGACGTGCGCAAACGCCCGGGCATCACCGTCCGCCGCACCGCTGTCGGGGACATGTGAAGGCTCGCGAATGCCGGTCACCGTGTTCGCTGTCATTGCGCCGCCGGGACGGGTCGCGTAAATCTGGTCCTTGTCAGCGCCCGTAGCTCAGCCGGATAGAGCATCTGCCTTCTAAGCAGAGGGTCATGTTGAAGGAGGTTAAGACAAACCAATGTGTTAGGTACGCGAGGTAGCGCTGCGAACCGCTTTCCGAACCGTGCTGAAGAAAATCTGCGCCCGTAGCTCAACTGGATAGAGCACCTGCCTTCTAAGCAGGATGTTGCGTGTTCGAGTCACGCCGGGTGCGCCAACATCTTGCAATCGCACTGCAGGGGGCAGGGGCTCGATTCTCCTCGGCTCCACAAAAATACCTAAGAAATCAAATACTTAGCCTTCGCAAACCTGCCGAAACCTCGCACTGAGTTGCAAGGCTTTTCACGGCCGTTCCCAAACCCTGAGGCATGTTCTGGGCGGCTCGACTTGTTGCCAGAACCGCGATCGGTGCTTGCCGGGTTGAGGCAAGCAACCTGTTGGCGAGCAATCCAGCACGCGTTGCTTCATCGTTCCGGTGGCGTAAGGGGCAGCGCAGGCCTGCCTTCGGCGCTCCGCGCTTGATCGTCGAGAGGTTTGCTGCACTGGCAGTCGGATTTGCCGCGTTGCTTGGCCTAGGCCTCCTCTGGAATCACATCCGGTTGAGGTAAAAAGTTGAGCGAAGCAATTGATGGAACTCTGCAACTGCTCATGACGCCGATCTGCAGCGCACGTAGATGCTCACGCCACCGACAGAGCGGCAGGGACGAACCCCATGCAATACATCGCGCTGATTGCCGTAATCGGCATCCTGCTTCTTCATTCGACCGGCGCTATTCCGCTGAAGGGCGTCGGTGGGGCGATGACGATCGGGCTGGCTTTGCTCGTCGCAGCACCGGCTGTCGGGATTCACGAGGCATGGACGAAGAAACGGGGCGTTCTTGGCTGGATCGTGAACGTCGTTGCCTCGCTCGTCGGCGCGTTTCTGTTCGCCCCCCTCGGGGGGATGGTTATCGTAATGATACTCAGCCCGTTTATGGATAGGCCGTCGCTGGCGGCTACGGGAGGCCTCGTGATGTATGCAGCGCTCGCCGGCATGATGCTGGTCACGCTGCTGGGAGCGTGGGGGGCGCTGTGGGTCGTAAACCGATGGCGATGAGACTGTTCAGTGGCGAGCGTGCGGCATCCGAAAGCTCTGCTACAGCCACACGTCCGGCGCCGATCTGTGATCGGACGCTGACATCAACCCTCAGGATAGGGTGTGAAGGAAGCATCTCATGATGTACATCTCGCTGATTGCGATGATCGCAATCGTGCTTCTGGACATCATTCTATTTCGCTTGACGGGCGCGATTCCGCTGTCGACCGTCGGCGGCACGATGGCTCTGGCGCTGGCTTTTCTCGTCGCCGCACTGGCCGTTGGGATCCACGAAGCATTATCGAAGAAAAGGGGTGCTATCGGCTGGATCGTAAATATAGCGGTCTGTCTCGTCGGCGCTTTCGTGGCTACCATCCTCAGCGGCATCGTCATGACACCGATACTCACGCTCTTAAATCTGGATGAGTCGACCGCGACCGAACATCCCCTGCGTTTTGTCGCGTCCGCCGGCATGATGCTCCACACACTGCTAGGATCATGGATTGCGCTGTCGACAGTGAACCGGTCGCGATGAATTTTATCAGCGGCAGGTGAGGGGCAACGACGGCTTCTCAGTCGATCACCACACGAATATCGCGCCCCGGCACTGAGTCTGCAGCGGGTCACGGCACGCATCCACCGCGTTCTCGGCATTCATCGTCCACCCTCAGAAGCGACCGTCGTCGGCACGGATTGCGAACGCCGACGCGATGGCTCCAGTATCGACCGTCACGCCGGATTCTGCCCTGGGCCGATGTCGTTGCAGAAGTCGGATCGACGACCAGCCCTTGAAGATGGTGCGCGTCATGCGCCAGGCGGGCGCGGGTTATGATATCGCCATTGACTGAGCGAAAAAACAGGGCATGAACTTGCCGGGCATAACCATGTGAAGGTGCCATGAGAGCCTACCTTGTCGCCGCAAGCCTGCTTGTTGCCGCCACTGCTCCTGTTGCTGCCGCCGATCAGCTTGCGCCGCCCGGCAAGGTGCGGGTGATGCTGGGCGATGTCGGCGTCATGGCGAACAAGGGCGATGACCGCTGCACTGTCGCCCTGTTCGAGGACAAGGTTGAGCAGGGCTACAAACTGACTTTTTTCGAGGATGGCGGCAAATGCGCTGCGGCCTTCCCCGTGATGGCGAAGGTTGTGGCCTGGCGCGTTTACACTGATGGCCGGATGGCCTTCGCCGATGAGGCAGGAAAAGACCTCATCATCTTCAAGACGGGCAAGGGCTTCAAGCGCTACGCGGCGAAGAAGGTCGACGGCATCGTCCACCTTCGCTCCGCCCAGGAAGTCGCGGAGTAGCGCTGTCAAATATTCTGACAGCCCCCATGCTTGCCCGATGATCTGACGGCCAGGGCGTCACGACTAGATCGGCCTCCGGCGCTTTCTCGACGTGTCCGAGTGACAAGCCGACGTGGATCCAATTCTCCTGTAATTACAGCTGTGGGTCAAAAGCGTTTCGCGTCAGACGGTTGACGGTGGCTGTGCAGAGTTAGCGGAAGTCGAGACCCGTATGCGTCAGTGCAGTGACCAAGAAAAAGCGCGCGGGCGCTTAACCTCCGACAGCGGACGTCCCTGTCGTCCGGTCGGCCAGCGCTCCGTTATCCCGTCCGCCGCCAAGCCGTCTGGGTCGCGCGCATAAAACGCTTCTTGCCGCTCCGGGGCTTCGAACAATTCCCAACGCGGCTGTTTCCGTGATCACGATTGGCCACGACCCTGGCTTGGCGAACGCAGATCATCGCTCGCCGGGCTGGCTGAAATTGCTTGCGATCCAGGCGGTGGCGCTGGCGCGGGTCAATTTGTAGGAGGGCGCCACCCGCACCTGCCCGAGGAGCTCGCCTGCACTATCACGGGCGGAGAGCTGGCCGTGAGGGTTGTCGTCATCCGGAACAATGTCGAGGCTCACCACAACAGATGCTGAGCGAGATGCAAACGGCCCACCCGTATCCTGACGAATCTCGATGCTCTGATGCAGCTGCGCGTGTCGTTGTTGCTCGTGGCGGCGGACATACTCGGTGGCCGTCTTGACCAGCGTGATGAAGGCTTGGCTGTCCAGGGGTTTCGGGTTCCTCTTATCCCGCCCCATTGTCCACGGCCCGATCAATGCCGGCTCAGGCTCGCCATCCTTGATCATCGCGACAGCCCAGCCGTCATCATCCTCGTTCTTGATCACTTGCGCCGTCCAACCGTCATCG
>LNDR01000409.1 GCA_001464755.1 Rhizobiales bacterium Ga0077524 | reverse complement strand
ACGCCGGCGTCCCCCGCTCCCGCCGGCATCGATCCGATCACAGAGGAGCGGCCATATCGTGTGCTATCAAAACCGGACAAATCGAAAAGCTAGTGACAAGGGGCGGGTTTCCGCGACACAACGCGGCCGATCTGCTATCAACCGCCAAACGATCGCTTCAGAGCCAGATCACGAGCACCATGACCGCTGTTCAGACTATTCGGACCGAGGCCCACGGCCTTCCTCCGTCAAGGCCGATATTCTCGTACCGGCGCCATTGGGCGCACCGGTTCGGCACGGCGCCGTTCCTGCCGATGACGCGGGCCGAGATGGACACGCTCGGCTGGGATGCGTGCGACATCATTCTGGTCACGGGCGACGCTTACGTCGATCATCCCAGCTTCGGCATGGCGATCGTTGGCCGGCTGCTCGAGGCTCAGGGCTTCCGGGTCGGCATTCTCTCGCAGCCGGACTGGCAGTCGGCGGAGGCGTTCAAGGAACTGGGGAAGCCGGAGCTGTTCTTCGGGATTACCGGCGGCAACATGGATTCCATGGTGAACCGCTACACGGCGGATCGCCGGCTCCGGCACAACGACGCCTATACGCCGGGCGGCGAGGGCGGCAAACGGCCGGACCGCTCGGTGATCGTCTATGCGCAGCGGTGCCGCGAAGCCTTCAAGGACGCGGCCATCGTGGTCGGTGGCATCGAGGCTTCGCTGCGGCGGATCGCTCACTACGACTACTGGTCGGACAAGGTGCGCCGCTCGATCCTGGTCGACTCGAAGGCAGACTTGCTGATCTTCGGCAATGCCGAGCGCGCCGTCGTTGAAGTCGCGCACCGCCTCGCGAAGGGCCAGTCGTTCGACGATATGGACGACGTGCGCGGCGTGGCCCTGATGAAGCGCGCCGTACCCGAGGGATGGACCGAGCTGCACGCCGACGACGTCACGGACGCCGACGAGGGCGCGCGCATGACGCGCGACGGACGCACGGTCGTTCGGCTACCGGCGTTCGAGCAGGTCTCGGCCGACGCGGAGACCTATGCACGGGCCAGCCGTGTGCTGCATCGCGAGTCGAACCCAGGCAATGCCCGTCCGATGGTGCAACGGCACGGAGATCGCGAGCTTTGGGTGACGCCACCGCCGATCCCTCTGACGACCGAGGAGATGGACGGCGTCTATGAGCTGCCTTATGCGCGGGGACCGCATCCTGCCTACGGCGACGCCAAAATTCCGGCTTGGGAGATGATCCGGTTCTCGGTGACGATCATGCGCGGCTGCTTCGGCGGCTGCACTTTCTGCTCGATCACGGAGCACGAAGGGCGGATCATCCAGAACCGCTCCGAGCAGTCGGTGCTCAACGAGATCGAGGCCATTCGCGACAAGACGCCGGGGTTCACGGGCATTATCTCCGACATCGGTGGGCCGACGGCGAATATGTACCGGATGGCGTGCAAGGACCCGAAGATCGAGGCGTCGTGCCGGCGGTTGTCGTGCGTCTATCCCGGCATATGCCCGAACCTGAATACCAGCCACGAGGCGTTGATCTCGCTCTACCAGAAGGCGCGGGAGCTGCCGGGTATCAAGAAGGTGCACGTGGCGTCGGGCGTGCGCTACGATCTGGCGGTGACGAGCCCGGCCTATGTGAAGGAACTCGTGACGCATCACGTCGGCGGCTACCTGAAGATCGCGCCGGAGCATGTCGAGGAGGGTCCACTCTCTAAGATGATGAAACCCGGGATTGGCGCCTACGACCGTTTCAAGCAGTTGTTCGATGCGGCGGCACAGCGGGCGGGGAAGGAATACTTCCTGATCCCTTATTTCATCGCGGCGCATCCCGGCACGACCGACCAGGACATGCTTCAGCTGGCGCTGTGGCTAAAGAAGAACAAGTACCGCGCCGATCAGGTGCAAACCTTCCTGCCGTCACCGATGGCGCTGGCGACGGCAATGTACCATTCGGGCAAGAACCCGCTGAAGGCGGTGCGGCGCGGGGGCTCGGAAGAGGTGGAGACGGTGCGCGGCATGCGGCAGCGGCGGCTGCATAAGGCGTTCCTGCGCTACCACGATCCCGAGAACTGGCCGCTTCTCCGCGAGACATTGAAGGAGATGGGGCGTGCCGATCTGATCGGTCCGGGCAAGCACCAGCTCGTGCCGGCGCATCAGCCGCTGGGGACGGGCCGCACGGGCGGCGAAGGCATGCGCACGGGCAAGAAGCACGGGCACCAGACCTTCACGACGAAGGGGGTGCCGATGGTGAAGCGCAAGCCCGCGGCGAAGGGGGGAAGTAGGTTGGGTTAGCGCGGCCCCAGAGGTGAGGGGTAGCAAGGGGCAAAATTCGCGCGTAACCCAACGGATCAGGAGAACTGGTTGGGTTACGCGCGGAATCGGCTCCGCGTTTCTCACGGCCGGCCGGGCCGCGCTAACCCAACCTACAGTCTCGCCGCGATGGCGGTGCTTTGCTCTCACCGCACGTTCGTGCGCCGCGCCAGCTCCTGCTCCCATGCCAGAGCCTGGGAGACGATGCGGTCGAGATCGTCGTGCTCGGGAACCCAGCCGAGGTTGTCGCGGATCTTCGATGAGGCAGCGACGATGGCAGCCGGATCACCGGGGCGACGGGGCGAGTAACGCACGTCCATGGCCTTACCGGAGACGCGCTTGACGGCGTCGAGGACTTCGAGCACCGAATAGCCCTTCGAATAGCCGCAGTTGAAGACGTTTGCCTCGCCGCCTTTGCGCAGGTGCGCGAGGGCTGCGACGTGGGCGCGGGCCAAATCCTTGACGTGGATAAAGTCGCGGACGCAGGTGCCGTCGCGGGTCGGATAGTCGGTGCCGAAGACCTCCATGTGGCTACGCTTGCCGAGCGCCGTCTCGCAGGCGACCTTGATCAGGTGGGTGGCCTTCGGCGTCGACTGACCCGAACGGCCTGCCGGATCGGCACCGGCGACGTTGAAATAGCGCAGCGCCACATAGCGGAAGTCATGCGCGGCGGCGGTGTCGCGCAGCATGATCTCGGTCATGAGCTTCGACCAGCCGTAGGGATTGATCGGGGCGAGCACGGCCGTCTCGGTAACGGGGTTCTCGGCCGGGTTGCCGTAGACGGCGGCAGTCGAGGAGAAGATGAACTGCTTGACACCGTTGGCGACGGCGGCGGCGATCAGGCCACGCGATTTGACCGTGTTGTTCTCGTAGTACATGAGCGGGTTCGAGACCGACTCGGGGACGACGATCGATCCGGCGAAATGAATGACCGCCTCGATGCCCTTCTCTTTCAGAATGCGGTCCACCAGCGCGGTGTCGCCGATGTCGCCGACCACCAGCTCGGCCGGCTTGGCGACGGCCCAATCGAAGCCCGTGGACAGGTTGTCGAGCACGACGACCTTCTCCCCGGCATCGACCAGCTCCAGCACCATGTGGCTGCCGATATAGCCGGCTCCGCCGGTGACCAGGATCGTCATGTGTCAACTCCCGCTACTGGCGCTTGGGCTAGCATTGCTTTGTGTCGATCCCATTAATCCGGGTTCGAGATGCGAGCCAACCACCTATTTTCGCTTAACCTTTCGTAACGACGGCAAAACCGGCCAGCGTCCGTGCACTTTGGCTCTCGTGTCCGGACAAGTGTCGCGCTAGGCTCCAACCTCGAGGGCCTTTCGCGACCCAGCTCCCACGGGATGGATCGTCCCGCGATTTTCACCTCAGGCCCGCTCAAGGAGACTTCTCATGCAGCAGAAAGTCGAGCCTACCCGCCAGAGCGACTGCAGTGATGTGGAGTGGCAAGCCCGCGTCGATCTGGCCGCCGCCCATCGCCTCGCCTACATGGAGGGTTTCTCGGAAGGCATCTTCAACCACCTGACCCTGCTCGTACCTGGCCGGTCGGATCGCTATTATCAGATCCCGTTCGGCATGCACTGGTCGGAGGTGACGGCCTCGTCGTTCATGGAGGTCGGCTTCGACGGCAAAGTGAAGCGCGGCTCCGGCGATGTCGAGCAGTCGGCCTACTGCATCCACATGCCGATGCATCGGGCCAAACCGCAGCATTGTGCAGCCGTGTTCCACACACACATGCCCTACACGAGTGCACTTACCCGCCTCGAAGACCCGCGCATCAAGGAGATTGGCCAGACCGAAGTGATCATGATGGGCAAGATCGCCTATGATGAGCACTACGACGGGCCAGCCTACGATCCGGCCGAAGGCGACCGTCTGGCTGGTATCCTCGGAGACAAGACCATCCTGTTCATGGCCAACCACGGCGTCACGACAGTCGGCGCGACGGTGGCCGAGGCCTACGACCGGCTCTACTACATCGAGCGGGTGGCCCAAGTGCAGCTCTTCGCCATGTGGACGGGGCAGCGGCTGAAGCAGCTCCCCGATGCGATCGTCGACAAGACCAAGCACACCAATGCCCAGGACACGCACGCTCAGCCGCAGATGCCCCGGTATAATCCGCCGCCGGCGATCCGCCACTTCGCGGCTCTGAAGCGGATCCTCGACCGCAAGGAGCCGGACTACAAGGATTGAGATGGTCGCCCTGCACGTCGGGTCGCGGCTGCGCACCGAGACCCGACGTTCGCCGACTTGGCGTGAGGTGTCGGGTCTCGCGCGTGCGGGGCCCGGCCCGATCTGCGCCTACCTCTGCCGCACCCTACCCGCCCTGCTTACGGTGTCAGGCCGAGGCCAGACATCGTCCGAGAGGTGTCATGACCATCGAAAGCCTGAAGCCCTTCCTCACCCCTCGCTCGATCGCCATCCTCGGAGCCTCGCAGGATCCGAACAAGGTGGGTGGGCGGCCGCTCGCGTACCTGATGAAGTATGGCTTCAAGGGGCCGGTCTATCCGATCAATCCGGGACGGCCGGAAGTGCAAGGCCTCCGGAGCTACAAGAGCCTCGAGGATCTGCCCGAGGTGCCTGAACTCGCCGTGTGCGTAGTGGCCGGCGACCAGGCGGTGACGGCGGTGGAGGACGCAGCCAAGCGTGGCGTCAAAGCGCTGATCTGCATTACGTCGGGCTTCGGCGAGACATCGGACCCCGAAGGCGCCGTAAAGCAGAAGCGGATGGTAGATGCGGCGCGGGCCGGCGGCATGCGCATGGTCGGGCCGAACACCCAGGGCCTCGCCAACTTCTCGAACGGCTGCGTCGCATCGTTCTCGACGATGTTCACGACGCTCAAGTGCGCCGACGGGCCGATTGCCATGGTCAGCCAATCCGGCGCCATGAGCGCGATACCGATCGGGCTTCTCGCGGAAAAAGGGCTCGGCGTGCGCTACTCGCTCGCGACCGGCAACGATGCCGACGTCTCGGTGCTGGAGATGGCGTGTGCGGCTGCGGCCGACCCGGATATGAAGCTGCTGCTGGTCTATCTCGAGGGCATGCCGCACGCAGACAAGCTCGCCGATCTGGCCGAGATCGCACACAAGAACGGCACCATGGTGGTGGCGCTGAAGTCGGGGCGTACGGCGGCGGGCGCCAGGGCCGCGGCCTCGCACACCGGCGCTCTCGCCAACGAGGACCGGGTGGTCGATGCCGCGTTCAAGCGCGTCGGCATCTGGCGGGCGCAGAACATCGCCGAGCTGGTTTCCACGGCCGAAATATACCTCAAGGGCTGGAAGCCGAAGGGCCGGCGCTTCGTGACTATCTCGGGCTCGGGCGCGACCGGCGTCATGTCGGCCGACCACGCGACCGAGGAAGGGCTCGAAGTCGTCAGCTTCGCGCCGGATACGCGCAAGAAGCTCGATGCCATCCTGCCGAGCTTCGCGAGTGCCGCCAACCCGATCGACCTCACGGCGGCATTGCTGACCAACAACAGTTTGCTCGGTCAGATCCTGCCTGTGATCGCCGACGCGGACGCGGCTGACCTGTTCAAGGTCGATATGCCGGTTGCCGGGCCGGGCTACGACATGCCGGGTTTTGCGAAGGACATCGCCGAATTCAGCAGGGCCACGGGCCGGCCCGTCGTCGTCGCCGGATGGCAGGGCGACATCCCGTCGACGTTCCGCAATGCGGGCGTTCCGGTGTTCCCGCTCGAGGCCGAGGCGATCAAGGGGCTGGCGCAACTGGTTGCGCATCATGAGCTGGTGGATCTCGCCAAGGCGCGGCCGCGGCCAAGCTGGAAAGCGTTCGATCCGGGTCGGGCCAACCGGAAGGATGCAACGCTGAACGAGGCGGACAGCCTTGAAACGCTGGCCTCGGCTGGATTGCCGGTCGTGCCGCATCATCTGTGCCGGACCGCGGCCGAGGCGGCGACCGCTTGGCGCAATCTCGGCGGTGCGGTTGCTGTCAAGGGTTGCTCGGCGGACCTGCCGCACAAGTCTGAGTACGGCCTCGTGAAGCTCGGCCTCGACAACGAGGATGCGATCGGCGAGGCGTTCCGCGACATGGAGCGGGCGGTCGCCAAGGCCAATGCGCGGTTCGACGGCGTGATCGTGGCGCGGATGGTAAAGGGGCGGCGCGAGATGCTGATCGGGGCGCATCGCGATCCGTTCTTCGGACCGGTGATAGCCGTGGGCGAGGGCGGCAAGTACGTCGAGGCAATGCCGGATGTTGCGCTGCTGCTGCCGCCGTTCTCGAACGAGGACGTGGTCAGGGCGCTGGACGGCCTCAGGTGCGCTGCGGTGCTCAAAGGTGTTCGCGGCGAGCCGCCGATGGACGTCGATGCCTTCGCTGACGCAGCCGTGAAGGTCGCCGAGCTGATGATCAAAGATCCCGGCATCGCAAGTCTCGACATGAACCCGGTGATGATCGGCGACAAGGGACGTGGCATCGCTCTCGTGGATGCCGTGGTGGTCAGGTACGGGGACTGAGACGACATGCCTATTTCTGTCGAACGGCTCGATCCCGCGCACTATCGCCGGACCCCGTGGAAGAACGGTGGGGGCGAACTCGTGATCATCGCCGCAGGCGGCGGCGATGGCTGGGGTGCGGGCGGCATCGCGTGGCATTTCGGGCGGACTCAGATCGTGGCGGCCGGCCCATTCTCAGACCTTTCGGGCTTCGAGCGATTGCAGGTCGTCATCAAAGGCCGGGGACTGGTGCTTGTGACGCCGACGGGCGAGATCGATCTGCGGTCGCCCTTCCGGCCTCAGCGCTACGACGGCGGCACGCCGATCATGACGCGGCTCGACGACGGCCCCGTCGAGGTGATCAACCTGATCGCCGCGCGGAGCGCATTCGACATCGCGCTCGGGGTTTGCGGCGCCGGTGAGACAGTGACCCTCGCTCCGGGCGAGCACATCGTTTATGCGGCGGCGGTCGGCGCGGTCATCGAGCTCGCGGGTCAGAGCTACACGCTGGCCGAGGACCACGGCGTACGTGTCGGCGCGGATGCGGAGACGCCGGTGAAAGTGGTTGCAGGGCGAGCACTTGTCGGCTCGATCATTCCGAAAACCGCGTGATGGGCTGACGCGAGGTCGCCAGCCGCTCAATACTCTTCGGGCCGCCAGCCGTAGACCCAATCGTAGCCGGATATGACGCGCTCGCCGGCCACGAAGCGCATGGCGGCGTTGCGGGCGAAGGCCGCAGGACCACTCAAGTGGAAGATGGCGCCGTTGCGGCGGGCAGCGGCGACAACGCGGCGGCTGCGGTCGGCGCGGGCCGTCTCGTAGGCCGCAAGCGATGCCGGGATTTCAGCAGGGTTGCCAGCGCGAGCGAGGCAGACACCAAGTGTCGCGGCATCCTCCAACGCAAGGGCGCCGCCCTGGGCGAGAAACGGCAGGGTGGGGTGGGCTGCATCGCCGAGGATGGTGACGACACCTTTCGACCAGTGTGCCAGCGGCTCCGTCTCGAACAAGGCCCAGCGGCGCCAGTCGTGGCCACTCCCGAGGGCGCGGGCGAAAGCCGGGGCGACGCTTTCGAGTGCGGCTTCCATATCGCGAGCGGCAACGGGCTCGGACCAGCCATGGCCGCTCCAGGTCTCGGTGCGCACGACGACGACGGCGATCTCCCGGCCGGCACGGATGGGGTAATGCACGATGTGGGCGCCCGGGGCGAGCCAGACGCCGGTGCAGATCGTCGATAGGATCGCATCGGGGTCCGAGGATGCCGGCGTCGAGACGATCGTGCGGGCTGCGGTTCGCCCGGAAAAGTGCGGCGCACGCGGCGCGAAGATCTGCTGGCGGACACGGGAGAAGACGCCGTCGGCGCCGACCAGCATCGCGCCTTCGAGGGTGCGGCCGTCACGCGCGTGGATAAGCACCTGCTCCGCTGCGGCTTCGAAGTACGTCATCTCAAAGCCACTCACGACGTTAATCAATGGCTCGGCCTCGACAGCGGCGACGAGGGCTGCCTGAAGGTCGCGGCGATGAGCCAGCCAATATGGAGCGCCTTGGCGCGAGGCGATCCAGTCACCGAGGGGCAGGCGCTGGAGCATGCGGGCGCTGGCAGCGTCCCTGACGACGATCTCGCGAGGTGAAGCGACCACAGTCTCCAGCCTCGGCGCTACTCCCAAGCGCTGCAGAACCCGGACAGCATTGGGTGACAGCTGGATGCCGGCGCCAGCCTCTGACCATTCGGCGCGACGCTCGGCAACAACCGTGGGCCAACCCGCCTGTGCCAGCGCCAGCGCAGCCGCCAAGCCTCCGATGCCGCCGCCGGCAATGAGCACGGGCGTGCGTTGCCCGTTCGGCATGGCGCCTCGCTTCGACCGGCGCTTGGCCGGCCGCTCTTTTCCCTCACTCGCTCGCGTCGACGAGACCGTGCGTGGCGACGATACAGCCTGGAGGATCGGATTCGATGGCCGTCAGGCCGGGGACGTACTCGTAGACGGTGGAGCAGTATGGGCACAGAATTTCGTTGTCGCCGCCCATGTCGAGGTAGACGTGGGGATGATCGAAGGGTGGGCGCGCACCCATGCAATTGAGTTCGCGCACGCCGACCTTGATGCGATCAGCGCCAATATCATTGGCAAAATGCGGAACCACGCTGGCGGCCATGACTTGCTCCCAGATCGGCGCACTTGATTGGCCGGCACCTTAATGGCGCGGCGGAGCGATTGACAGCCGTGAATTGGGTATGACACTGAGCGCCATTCAGTCGCGGCTCGCGACCCTCTTACGCAAGGAAGCCCACCCGATGCCAAACTTCTCATCCGACGGCGTCGAGATCGCCTACCTTGACGAGGGCACAGGCGATCCGATTCTGCTGATCCACGGCTTTGCTTCCAGCGCGCAGGTGAACTGGGTTGATACGGGGTGGGTGCGGGACCTCGTGCGGGCCGGACGGCGCGTGATCGCGATCGACAACCGGGGCCATGGGCAGTCGGAAAAGCTGCACGATTCGTCGCGCTATGGCGGGCCAGTGATGGCGGAGGACGCCCGGCGGCTGCTGGATCATCTCGGCATCAGTCGGGCCGACGTGATGGGCTACTCGATGGGGGCACGGATCACGGCCTTTCTGGCGCTGGCCCATCCGATGCGAGTCCGCAGTGCCGTTTTCGCCGGACTAGGCGGTAACATGGTACGCCCGATGGCGGGCACCGGGCCGATCGCGGCGGCGCTCGAGGCGCCCTCCATCGACGACGTGGCGAATGCGACGGCGCGTACGTTCCGGGCCTTCGCCGAGCAAACCAAGAGTGATCTCAAGGCGCTGGCCGCCTGCATCCGCTCGTCTCGCGATCCGCTGACACCAGAGGCGCTTGGGACGCTCAAATGTCCGGTCCTGGTTGCAGTCGGCAGCGACGACGTGATCGGCGGCAAGGCCGAGGCGCTGGCCAAGCTCATCCCCGGCGCCGAGGCATTCGTGATCGAGGGCCGGGATCACATGAAGGCCGTCGGTGACCGCAGCTACAAGGACGCCGTGACGGCATTTCTCGCGCGACGCGCCTGAGGGGGCTCCGTCGGTCGAACACCCAGTTGCATGTAATCTCTTCGCCGGGGAGCCATCGTCAACCCGCCCTTAACCGCCGTTGACGAATAGTCGTCTAGGCGTATCGCCGCGTGCCGCGTCGGCGCCTGTCTGGTTTCGGCAACCGTTCCTGCGGATAGAGGGCGACACGTGAAGCTCAGGGTGCACGAGGCCTGGCTCAAAGCTGGCGTGGCGGCTGCATTGCTGCCGTTGCCGTGGCTTGCTGGGACAGTCGCCCTGGCGCAAGCACCTTCAGGGCCGAGCCTCGGGGCATGGCCCACGATTACGCAGCCGGCCCCCCGCCCGGTGCTCCGATCGACGCTGCCCCCCGTGGCAACCGAACGCCAGTCGGCTCCTGTCGCACGGATCCGGCGTGCCGACCCGGATGGCGACGATCCGCAACAAGCGGAGCCGCAGCCCGAGCCGAGGCCGGACGAGGAGGCGCGCGAGCCGCAGGCGCCACAAGACGGCGTGCTTCTGCCGGACGAGCCGCAGCCCGTGCTCGACGGCCTCGATCCGAATGGCCCCGACACGCGCGAGGATGAGGACGTCCAGGCATTCAGGCCGCCCGAGCCCGCAGCTGGCTACGATCCGAGCCAGTTCTCCATCGAGATCGAGCCCGTGCTCGACCCCAGAATGTCGCAGTTCGCTCGGCTCGATCCCTATGCGCCCACCGGCATCCGCGTCGGCACGTTCGTGCTTTATCCCGAAGCCGAGATCGGCGCGGCGGCATTCAATAACCTGCTCAGGACGGGAACCGACCGGCGTAGCGACGTAGCGCTGGAGGCGCGACCCAGCGCGCGGCTGATCTCGACATGGGGGGCGCACGCCTTGGAGTTCGGGGCGCGCGGTCTCGCCTCGTTCCACAACGAGCTGCCGTCGGAAGACGACCGCGCCTGGGCGCTCGAGGCGCGGGGGCGGCTCGACGTTACACGGCGCACCGCCATCGAGAGCAGCCTCGGGCGCGAGGTGACGCAAGAGACTCGGGGCACGATCAATACGAGGGCCGGCGCCGGGGGGCGATCGGACGTGACGACGGATCGAGCGGCGGTTGCGCTCAACCACCGCTTCAATCGGCTGAGCCTGCAATTGCGCGGAGCGGTGGCCGAGCGCGACTATGCGCCTGCAATCGAAAGCGACAGCTCCACGCTGAGCAACGACGATCGCGATACGACGCAACATGAGGTTGCCCTCCGGGCGACATGGGAGTTCAAGCCGCAGCTTTCAGCTTTCGGCGAAATTGGGACGGACGAGCGCGACTACCGCGCCGCAAGCCGCAGCGACGGGCTGAGGCGCGACTCGAGCGGCGAGCGCTACCGTGCCGGCGTCTCGTTTGGAAACTCGGGCCAGATCGTGCGCGGCGAATTGGCGGTCGGGGCACTGAAGCAGCACTTCGACGACCAACGGCTGCCGGACATCTCGGGCGTGATCGTCGATGCCAATATCGGATGGCGGATCACGGGGCTAACGTCGCTCCAGGTGTCGGCGCGCTCGGACATCGGCGAGTCGACGGTCGCCGGCTCGGGCGGCGCGATGGTGCGCTCGGTCGGGGCCGAGGTGCGGCATGCCTTCCGGCGCAACATCGTCGGCTCCGCAGGGGTGCGGCTCACCCGCGCCGACTATGCCGGCATCGATCTCGTCGAGCAGGACCTGACGACCTCGCTCGGGGTCGACTACTACTTGTCGCGTGAGGTGTCGGTGTTCGGGCGCTACGCGCATGTGAACTTCTCGTCGACGAGCCCGCAGGGCGACTACACGGCGGACGAGATTCGTGTCGGCGTGCGCGTGAGGCGGTAAGCGCTGCCTCAGCGCCCGCGACCGAGGCGCGGCACGACCAATGGCAGCGGCACCTCGACGGGAGCGTCGAAAATCGCGGTCTCGTTCTCGATGCGCACCGCACCGGAGGCGACAAGCCGGAGTGCAAGCGGATAAATCTGGTGCTCAGCCTCGAGCACGCGTGCTGCCAGGGTCTCGGCCGTATCTCCGGGAAGCACCGCGACCGCTGCCTGGGCGAGAATGGGGCCCGAATCCATCTCGGTGCGCACGAAATGCACCGAGCAGCCGACGATCAGGGCGCCGGCATCGATGGCGCGCTGGTGGGTGTCGAGGCCAGGGAACGCCGGCAGCAGCGACGGGTGGATGTTCATCAGCCGATCCCGCCAGCGGTCGACGAACCCGCCCGTCAACAGCCGCATGAAACCGGCGAGACAGACCAAATCGGCGCGGTGATCGAGGATCGCCTGATGCAACCGGGCTTCGAAAGCCATGCGATTGGCGTACTGGCGATGATCGATGGCGACCGTCGCGATGCCCTGCTCGGCAGCCCAGGACAGGCCCAGAGCCTCGGGCCGATTCGAGATGACGACAGCAGGCTCGGCCGGGAATTCCGGCTGGCGCATGGCAGCGACGAGCGACTGCATATTGGAGCCGCGGCCGGAGATGAGAATGGCTGTGCGCTTTTTCATGGTGCACGTCGCATAGCACAGGCGCCGCGCCATGTGTCGGCGCGCGACGCGGCCCTCGGACTTCTCCCGTGGACCGCGCGCCGCAGCCGGGCACCATCACGCGACACCGGCAAGCTGCGGCTGCACCGCTGCCGGCGCCTCGTTCCCAGTCGGGGGCTCAATGCGGAACCAGGCGACGTAAAGGGCCGGCAGGAAGACCAGCGTCAGCAGTGTCGCGACGGCGAGGCCGCCCATCACCGCGAACGCCATGGGACCCCAGAACACGGTAGGGGCGATCGGGACCATGCCGAGGATGGCTGCCGCGGCGGTGAGGAGGATCGGGCGCAGACGATGCTCGGTGGCGTGGATCACGGCCGTCCAGCGGTGCTCTCCGGAGGCTACGTTCTGATCGATCTGGTCGATGAGGATGACCGAGTTCCGGATCACCATACCGGCGAGAGATATGACGCCGAGAATGGCGACGAATCCCATCGGGCTGCCCGACAGCAAAAGCGAGGCGGCAACGCCGATGATGGCGAGGGGAGCCGTGAGCAGGACCAGCAACAGGCGCTGGAAGCTCATGAGCTGCACCATCAGGATCGTAATCATCAGGAACGCCATGAGCGGGAACACGGCGAAGATCGACGCCTCAGCCTTGGAGCTATCCTCGATGGTGCCGCCGGCCGCAACCGCGTAGCCGGGGGGAAGTTTGCCGCGATAGGCCTCGATGGCAGAAGCGAGTTCGCGATTGACGGTCGCGGCCTCGAGTCCCGGAGCGACGTCGGCCTGCACGGTCACCGTCGGCAGGCGCTGGCGCCGCCAGATCAGCGGCGGCTCCAGGACATAGGCCAGGGTCGCGATCTGAGTGAGCGGCACACTCCGGCCGTTTGGACCTTCGATTCGCAAGTTGCGCAAGGTCTCGAGCTTGGCGCGCTCCTCCGGCACAGCGCGGGCGACGACGTCAACGAGATAGGTGCCGTCGCGCACTTGGGTAATCGTCTGGCCGGAAAGGATGGCGTTGATGTTGCTCGCGAGCTGCTGCGACGAGATGCCGAGCAGCCGGGCGCGATCCTGATCAACCTCTATGCGGATCGCCTTCGAGGGCTCGTTCCAATCGTAGTTGATGTTGCGGACCGACGGCTGAGCACCGATGACCTGGGCCAGCTCGAGTGCGTGGTCGCGGACGCGCACCGGGTCCGGGCCACTGACCCGGTACTTGAGGGGCCAGCCGACGGGAGGGCCAAGCTCGAGCGGGGAGACGCGAGCCAGGACGTTCTCGTAGCCGGATGCAAGGGCTGCCTCCAGGCGGGCTTTTACGGCCTCACGAACGTGGAACCCCTTGGTCACGACGACGGCCTGGGCAAAAAACGCGTTAGACAGCTGAGCATCGAGGGGCAAGTAGAAGCGCACGGCACCTTGTCCGACATAGAAGCTCCAGCGATCGATGTCCTTGTCAGCCGCGAGGAGCTTCTCGACCCGGTCGACGGTGGCCTCGGTCGCCGCGAACGAGGAGCCCTGAGGCAAGGTGAGATTGACAAGCAGCTCGGGCCGGTCCGACGCGGGGAAGAATTGCTGCTGGACGAAACGCATACCGAAGAGGGCGAGCGCAAAGAGCCCGACCGTTCCCGCAATAACCGTCCACTTGCGCCGCAGAGCCTGATCGAGCAGCCGGTGGAAATGGCGCGCGATCGCAGACGGAGCATGCCCGTGCGCCTTCATCTTGTCACTCAAGATGAAGACGCCGGTCAGCGGCGTAAAAAGGACCGCGACGACCCAGGAGGCCACCAGCGCCACCCCGATGACGACGAACATGGTGAAACAATACTCGCCTGCGGCGCTCTGGGCGAAACCGACAGGCACGAAACCCGCAATGGTGACGAGCGTGCCGGTCAGCATGGTAAAATCTTGTCAGCACCTTCCTCGAGTTTCTTCATCATCATCTCGACGGCAATCATGGCGTCGTCGACGAGGAGGCCGAGAGCGATGATGAGCGCGCCGAGTGAAATGCGCTGCAGTGAGATGCCGAGCAACTCCATCACGACAAAGGTTATTGCGAGCACGAGGGGAATTGCGATCGCGACCACTATTCCCGGCCGCCATCCAAGGGCCAGGAAACTGACGCCGAGGACGATGACGACGGCCTCCAGAAGCGTCTTCGTGAACTCGCCGACCGCCTCCTCGACGACATGAGGCTGGTCGGCGACCAGGTGCGGCTCGACGCCGATCGGCATGTCGCGGGTGGCCTCGGAGATCCGTGCCTTGATGTTGCGGCCCAGCGCCTCGACATCGCCATTCGTCCTCATCGAGACGGCAAGGCCGATGGCGGGCTTGCCGTTGAAGCGGAAGGCCGGTTGCGGCGGATCGGAATAGCCACGCCGAATGGTGGCGATGTCGGACAGACGGAAGAAGCGGCCGTTGTGGCGCAGATTGATGCTTTCCAGGCTTTTCTCGGAGGTCAACTCGCCGGAGACGCGGATGGCGATGCGCTCGGGACCAGACTCGACTGTGCCGCTCGGCTGCACGGCGTTCTGGGCCTGCAACGTGGTGGTGAGCTGGCTCACGTCGAGACCCAGAGCGGCGAGGTGCTCGGTCGAAAACTCGAGGTAGATCTTCTCGTCCTGTGTGCCGATGAGATCGACCTTGGCGACATCGGGCACGCGCAGCAGCTCGGCGCGAACGCGCTCCACCTCATCGCGCAGTTCGCGCATAGGGAAGCCGTCCGAAGTGAAGGCGTAGATGAGGGCGTAGGTGTCGCCGAACTCGTCGTTGAAGAAGGGACCTACGATGCCGGACGGGAGGCTGCCCCTAATGTCGGAGACTTTCTTCCTGACCTGATACCAAAGGCCCGGGACATCAGCAGCGGTAGTCGAGTCCTTCAGATTGACGAAGATCACGGACTCGCCCGGCTTGGTGTAGCTCCTGACGAAATCGAGTCCGGGGATCTCCTCGAGCTTCTTCTCGATGCGATCGGTCACCTGCATCAGCGTGTCGCTCGTGGCGGCGCCGGGCCACAGCGTCTTGACCACCATGGTGCGGATCGTGAAGGGTGGGTCCTCCTCGCGACCGAGCCGACCGTAGGCCCAAAGTCCCGCCAGCGCGGACACGATCATCAGGTAGAGCACGAAGCTCTTGTGCCGCAGAGCCCAATCCGAGAGGTTGAAGCTGCTCATGGCCGGCTCGCGTCGGCAAGACGGACCTTCTGGCCTTCACGCAGCCGATTGACACCGGCCGTGACGACAATATCGCCCTTGGCAAGTCCTTCGCTGACGACGATGCGATCGCTCTCGAAGCGGGCAAGCGTGACGGACCTCAACGCAACGGATCCGGATGCCGCGTCGACCACCCAGACCGCTGGTTTGCCGCCCTTCTCGAAGAGAGCCACGCCCGGCAGCACGACAACGGGCGCGGTGGTCGCCTTGAGGCGGCCGACGACGCTCGAGCCGAAGCGCATCTGGGCTGGCGGCGATTGCAAGGTGACCTTGACCAGGAACGTGCGCGTTGCGGAGTCGGCGACGGGCGAAACCTCGCGTACCTGACCTTCCGCCACAACCTCTGGATTGGCGAGGAGGTGAACTACGATCTCAGGCTTCTCGTTCGGCTTGCGGTCGCGGAAGGCGGTCTCGGCGAGGGCAAACACGGCGTCTTTCTGATCGGGCAACGCGAGGCGAACAACCATCTGGCCGACCGCGACTACCTGGCCCGGCTCGGCGCCGACGGCGGTTATGATTCCGTCAAAGTCGGCCTTGAGCTCGGCATAGGTGAGCTGATCGCGGGCCAAGGCGAGAGCGGCCCTGGCGGACTCGCGCTTGGCCTCGGCCGAGCGGAGGTTGCGAAGAGAGGCGTCATAGTTGGCGCGCGTGGTCGCGCCCGTGTCGACCAATTGGCGCAGTCGTATCTCGGAGCCCTGAGCCTCGGTGAGCACGGCCTCGGCGGCCGAGACGTCGGCCTCGGCGGATTTGAGCCTGTTGCGCGTATCCTGCTCGTCGAGGCGGGCGAGGAGATCGCCCTTCTTGACCATCACACCGATATCGACCACGCGAGAGACCAGCTTACCGCCAATGCGGAAGCCGAGATCGCTTTCCTGACGGGCCTTGATCTCGCCGACCGCTCGGCGGTCATCCTCGATCGGCTGGGGATCGGCGACGACAGTTCGCACGGGGCGCACCTCGGGCAATTTCGGTGCTTCGCTACCGCATCCGGCTGCCGTGACAGCAGCTCCAACCACGGTCATCACCCAACCGTACCGCCACTGCCGCGCCATTGTGACGTCTCCGCGTTGCAAGAAACCAATTGGTGTTGAAATTCACACGGCGGGCGCTCCACAACAAGAGCTTGACCGATCGCACCTCGGCCGGTGCATCGTACTCGGCCAGACGACGGCGGGCTTGCGGCACGCGAGGGGTCTCTGGCGGACGAGCGGCGAGCGCGGGCGGGGCATGAGCGACCACAAATCGGCCGGGGACGGATCTGCCGCGACCACGGCCAACGAAACGGCGACGGAGCGATCGTTCCCGTCTGGGCCGCTGGCGACAACCCTTGCCGTACAGACGCTGTCCACGGCGGCCGCCTACTCGATCCCGGCGGTCGCGCCAGCCGTCGCGGGCGACGTCGGAGTCAATCCCGCCCTCGTCGGCTACTTCATCTCGGCCGTGTACGGGGTCGGCATCCTATCGGCGCTCTTTTCACCCCCACTGATCGGTCGCTATGGGGCGGTCATCGTTTCGCAGGCCGTGCTTGTCGCAACTGTTGCCATGCTAGGCACGGCGGCGACCGGCACGCTCGCCGCAATTGCGCTCAGCGCGGCGCTGATGGGGCTCGCGTATGGCGCCACGGCGCCCGCATCGACGCATCTTCTTGTTCCGCGCACGCCGCCAGCGCTGATGAACCTGGTGCTGTCGATCCGCCAGATCGGCGTTCCGCTCGGCGGCATGCTGGCCAGCCTCGCGATGCCGCCGCTGACCCTGGCGCTCGGCTGGCGAACGTCGCTTCTTTTGCAACTGGCGCCGGTGATCGGGCTCGGGATCGCCATTCACCTCTTGTGCCGACACTGGGACGCACCCCGGCCTGCGAAAACCGCGACCGCGCACCCGGGGCTGCTGGCTCCGCTCCGGATGCTCAAGACGAGCCCGGCGCTGAGACGGCTCTCGTTCGCGGCGTTCATCTACTCCGGGTTGCAGCTCTGCTTCATGGTTTTCATGACGACGCAACTCACGACCAAGGCCGGGTTCGATCTCGTCCGCGCGGGGCAGACGCTGGCGGCCTATCAGCTTGCCGGGGTTATCTCGCGGCCGATCTGGGGCTGGCTTTCCGACAACGTAATGGGCGCGCGGTGGTGGCTCGGCCTGCAAGGCGTGTTCATGTGTGCGATGGCGGTGCTGGTCGGCACCTTCAGCGAGGCATGGTCCGGCCCCATGGTGGTCCTCGTCAGCATGGCCGCGGGCGCGACGGCGTCGGGGTTCACGGGGATCGCTTACGGCGAATATGCGCGGCTCGGCGGGGCGCGGCGCACGGAAGCGACGGGAGCGGGCGCCGCGTTCATGTTCTCGGGCGTGATGGTGCTGCCGTCGGTCATGAGCCTCGTCGTCACCCTGACGGGCAGCTACGAGGGAGCCTACGCCGCTATCGGCGGTCTCGCGCTGCTCGCCGGGCTCGGAATGATGATACGCTGGCGAGAGTGACCATTGGCCGCTGCGGCTGGCTGACGAAAGCTTGATCCCGATCAAGCCGTCGACGGCTGTGATCCGCAGAGTTGGTGATCATGTCCGGACAAGTGGGTATCCGCGCCGCGTACCATGGCAGCGAGCGGCTCGAAGCCGTCAGATGGAGATATTGCAGATGACTGGGATGGAAGCGCTGAAAGATAAGGCTGCGCGCACGACCGAGCATTTCGACGTGCTGATCGTCGGCGCCGGCATATCCGGCGTCGCCGCCGGCCGCCACCTCAACCAGCAGTGCCCAGACCGCGACTACGCCATCCTCGAAGTGCAGGAAAGTTTCGGCGGTACTTGGTTGACGCACAAGTATCCGGGCATCCGCTCGGACAGCGACCTGCACACCTTCGGCTACAGCTTCAAGCCCTGGGTCGGGCCGCCGATCGCCACGGCGGAGGAAATCCGCAAGTACATGGGCGAGGTGATCGAGGAGAATGACCTCGCGCGCCGCATCCGCTACCGGCACCGGATCGACGCCGCGTACTGGTCGACCCCCGACAAGCAGTGGGCGCTCGAGGTGACGCGCCTCGACACCGGCGAGACGCTTCGTTTCACCTGCAATTTCCTCTGGATGGCGCAGGGCTACTACCGGCATTCGGATGGCTACACGCCCGAGTGGCCTGGCATGAAGGACTTCAAGGGCCTCATCAAACATCCACAAACGTGGGACCCCGATTTCGATTACACGGGTATGCGCGTCGTGGTCATCGGCTCGGGCGCCACGGCAGCGACGGTCGTCCCGGCGATGGCAGACCGGGCGGCACACGTGACCATGCTTCAGCGCTCACCGACCTATTTCCGAACAGGACGCAACGCGATCGAGATCGCGGAGGAGCTTCGAAAGCTCCAGATCGACGAACACTGGATCCACGAGATCGTGCGCAAAAAGATCCTCTACGAGCAGGCGCAGTTCTCGAAGCGGACCTTCGAGGAGCCCGACAAGGTCAAGCAGGAACTGCTCGACAATGTGCGGCATTACCTCGGCCCCGACTACGACATCGATACCCACTTCACGCCCAAATACAGGCCCTGGCGGCAGCGCCTGGCCTTCATTCCGGACGCCGACCTCTTCAAGGGAATCGCGAGCGGCAAGGCATCGGTGGTCACGGACCACATCGAGCGGTTCGTCGAGAACGGCATCCTGCTCAAATCCGGCAAGGTGCTCGAGGCCGACCTGATCGTGACGGCGACCGGCTTCAACATGAACGTGATGGGCGACATCGCATTCGCGATCGACGGCAAGCCGCTGAACTGGGCTGACACGGTCACGTATCGCGGCATGATGTTCACGGGCGTCCCAAACCTCGCATGGGTATTCGGCTATTTCCGCGCGAGCTGGACGTTGCGCTCGGACCTGATCGGCGACTTCGTGTGCAAAATGCTCAACCACATGAAGTCCAAAGGCGTGGCGCAGGTGACGCCGCAGCTCCGCGCGGAAGACCACAATATGCCGCTGCTACCTTTCATCGACGGCGACAACTTCAATCCGGGATATCTGACGCGCGCGCTGCCGATCCTGCCCAAGCGCGGCGACAAGCCGGAGTGGATGCACAATCAGGACTACTGGGCGGAGAAGGACGAGATCCCGGCCACCAATCTCGACGACGCTGCCTTCGCCTACGCGTGATGGGCGCGCGGTGCCAAAGAGAGGGGGATGGCCGTTTGGTGCCTTCGGCCTCCCTCAAACCGATCCTCTCTGCGAGGAATAGAATGCGTTGGCTGACCGGCCCGCGGAGCGAACTACCGCCGGGGCCACGTCAGCCTTTGCACTTGGCAGGCTCGAGAAATTCGAGGCTTTGCAGACTGCCGCGCACGGCGAACTCACCGTAGTCGATGAAGAGGCGACGCGAGACGCCGTTCTCGAAGTAGAGAAACGCGAGTTCGTAGGCCGGCACCGCGTCCGTCGTGTCAGCACCGACCTCGAAGTAGCTGATGGAAATCGGCCAGCTTCGCAGAGCATCCAGCGGCTTGCCGTTCTTCGCTTCGGCCAGCGTGCGGTTATAGCCGGCTGGCTTCGGCTGCCCGATGAACGAGGCCGTGGCGAAAACCTTCTCGCCCTTCTCGGACCCGTCATAGAGATCGGCGATAAAAAAGCGGTCGCCTTTTCGCGCAGCAGTGAGCAGCGCGATCGAATGCTGCACGGGAAAGAACGTATTGCCTTTGAGGTTGATGGCCTTGCGTGCCGGCTTGGTGATCACGACCTTGACATCGCCACCGGGCGTGGAGCGGGCCGCGTCGCCGTCGGTGGCCTCCTCGAGCTTGGTATCCTTGTACTGGCTGGAGTTGAAGCGGAAGGCCTTGGCTACGGCATCCTCCCAACTGGACGAGCGCATGTCACTGACCGTCGTCGCGCCTTCCTGATTGGTCATGCGAGTGACGAAACGCATGTTCTGGGTATAGCCCTGGCACGCCGAGCCGGTCAGCTCGTATACCATGCGCCCGGTCAGCTCGGTCACCCCCGAGCTGCCCCGCGTGCTGGCGAGCGAAATCTCGTAAACGGCGCGATGGGGGGCGAGATGCTCGGCTGGACCGACCGCTGTCTTTTGCGCCAGCGCGTCTCCAGCCGCGCTCACGATGAGCACGAATGCCGCCGCGCGCACCACATAGGCCGCCACCGGAGACCAACTTGTCAGCCTTGCGCCTCTGCCTTGCGGCATACGTGCTCCTTATCGGTGCGTTCAGCGGCGGGACATCGCCGGCCTTCGCACGCCAACACCAGCCGGCCGCGCCCATTGCAAACGCTGACGTCCCGCGCCAAGAATGAAGGAACAATCTATCCTAGCGGGCCGCGGCGGAAAAGGGGCACCCATGACGGACACGATCGAGGCGAAGCTAGCAGCGCTCGGGCTGACCTTGCCGGACGCTCCGGCGCCGGTCGCCAACTACGTGCCGACCTGCCTGACGGGTGGCCTCCTGTTCATCTCCGGACAAGTTTCACGGCGCGGCGATGGGCACGTTCTCACCGGAAAGCTTGGAGACGGGCTGGACGTGGCGGCTGGCCGGGAGGCGGCAAAAGTGTGTGCACTCAATATCTTGGCGCAGGCCAAGGCGGCTCTGGGCTCGCTCGAACGGATCGAGCGGGTCGTCAAGCTGACGGGGTTCGTCAACTCGTCGCCGACGTTCAACGGGCATCCGCAAGTGGTCAATGGCGCATCCGACCTGATCGTCGAGGTGCTTGGCGACAGGGGGCGCCACACGCGCTCGGCTGTCGGCGTGGCGGCCTTGCCAGTTGATGCCGCCGTGGAGATCGAGGCCATTCTGGCAGTCAAACCGGCCTGAACTTCGAGGCGCTCGCGCATGCTGGACCGCTCGACTTTTCTCAGGCCGATCGCTCACAGGGGGTTGCATAACGCAGCAGCCGGCATAATCGAGAACTCGGGTCCGGCCTTCGCAGCGGCCATCGCCGGGGGCTACGGGATCGAATGCGATCTGCAGCCGGCAAGCGACGGCACGGCGATGGTGTTTCACGACCATGCACTGGCGCGCCTTGTCGACGCTCCCGGCAATACGACGGACCATGGGCCGGCGGCTCTGGCGCGGCTCGCCTACAAGGGCGATCCGGGAGCCCGCATCCTGCGGCTCACCGATTTGCTCGAGCTCGTTGCGGGAAGGGTGCCAATCCTCGTCGAGGTGAAAAGCGCCTGGGAAGCGCCGGACCCGCGGTTCATTGCCTCGATCGCGCGTGATCTCGCGGCCTACCGGGGACCGTTTGCCATCATGTCATTCGATCCGAGCGTGGTGGCCGTGCTGAAGCCGCTCCTGCCAGGCGTGCCGCGCGGCATCGTGTCGGGGCTCTACCAGCCGAGCTGGTCGGGGGGCAGGCTCGACGCGGACCGGGCTTACCGGCTGTCGCATCTGATCGAGAGTCGCGCGGCCGAGCCGGACTTTTTCGCCTATCATGTCAAGGCTCTACCGACACACGTGACGCGTTTCCTGCGGGAGGGACTCGGTATACCGTTGTTCACATGGACCGTCCGTTCGCGAGAGGATCTCGCCACCGCACGGCAATGGGCGGATGCGCCCATTTTCGAGGCAATCGATCCAAGCAGTCCCGGTTGATCGACGGCAAGCAAGAACACTTCGCTACTCGGCTCGCAGCGTGAAATGCAAAACGCTCAGCGGACGGTCTCGCCGGGATACACGCCCCAGAGCTGCTTTTGCTCGATGTAGCCGCGATAGTCACCGATCGAGACGTAGCACCAGCGCGTGTCGCAACTCTTGATGTTGGCAATGACACCGGCCTCCAGGATGGCGACCGGGGTTGCGCCGAGGCGATCGTCGGCCAAAAGCTCGATCTTGGGCGAGTCAGCGCTCTTCAGCTCCCAGGGTGTCACAAGTGCCGTTCGGCGACCGGAAACGAGGGACTGGAGCACCCAACCCTCCGCCCCGTCGCTGTCGCGCACCTGACGCCAGCCCTCGAACTCGCGGATGACCTCGACGGGTAGCCCAGCACGACGATAGACCCACAGCACCTTGTGGTCGGTGCCGGGGCCCTGCCGCGAATGGACGCGGTCGGCTTTCAGGCTGACGAAACGCGGCACAGGGAGCCCGCTGCCGGCAACAGCCTGAGGGGCCGTTGCCAAGGCCGCCAGAACGGGCACGACTGCCGCCATCGCTCTGAAAGCGCGGGTGAGCCGGAATTCCATCATCGCCTCCCCGTCCCCAAGCCAAGCCATTGCGAATCTCACGCGAAACTTTGTCTGATCCGTGAAGGCGAGGCAATCGTTCGCGGCAAGCGAGCACGGGAATGGAGATTGGCGCCGGCTTCTGTTAGAGACTAACAGGATCGAGACCGATCAAGCCCTTGCTGCCGGCGAAACTTCTTCGCTGCCGCGACGACCCTTTCCTTTACGCCGGACCGTCCCCATGCCCCAGAGCGCCAAGCGACCCCTCGTCATCGTCACCCGAAAGCTGCCGGACGTGGTCGAGACGCGCATGCGCGAGCTGTTCGACGCCCGATTGAACGTGGACGACCGCCCGATGACGCAGGCGGAACTGGTGGCGGCGGCGCAAACAGCGGACGTACTCGTGCCGACGGTCACCGACCGCATCGACAGGGCCGTACTGGCGCAATCAGGGCCGGGGCTGAAACTGATCTCCAACTTTGGTACGGGCGTCGACAACATCGATCTCGATACAGCGCGCAACCGGGGCATCACCGTCACCAATACGCCCGGCGTGCTGACCGAAGACACGGCCGACATGACCATGGCGCTGATCCTGGCCGCGCCACGGCGCCTCGCGCAGGGCACCGCCTACCTCAAAGATCCCCGCAACCATTGGGCCGGGTGGTCGCCGACGTGGATGCTCGGGCACCGGATCTGGGGCAAGCGGCTCGGCATCATCGGCATGGGCCGCATCGGGCAGGCCGTGGCGCGCCGGGCGAAGGCGTTCGGGTTGCAGATCCACTATCACAATCGCCGCCGACTCGGAGAGGAGATCGAGCAAGAGCTCGAGGCGACCTACTGGGAGAGCCTCGACCAGATGCTCGCCCGGATGGACATCATCTCGGTCAACTGTCCGCATACGCCGGCGACCTACCACCTGCTTTCGGCACGTCGGCTGAAGCTGCTGAAGCCCAGCAGCTATCTGGTCAACACGGCGCGGGGCGAGGTGATCGACGAAAACGAGCTGGCTCGGCTGATCGATGCGGGCGCGATCGCAGGGGCGGGGCTCGACGTCTTCGAGCACGAGCCGGCCGTCAATCCGAAGCTGCTGGCGTCCGACCGAGTGGTGGCGCTGCCGCACATGGGCTCGGCGACCATCGAGGGCCGCATCGACATGGGCGAGAAGGTGATCATCAACATCAAGACGTTCCTGGATGGCCATTCGCCGCCGGATCGTGTTCACCCCGCGATGTTCTGACAAAGCCATGACCTGGTCGATCATCGCGAAAGACGAGAAAACGGGGCGCGTGGGAATAGCGGTCACGACGTGTGCGTTCGCCGTGGGTGCGCGCGTACCGCACATCAAGACGGGCGTAGGCGCAGTCGCGACACAAGCGACAACCAACCAGCTCTTTGGACCACGCGGGCTGGCGCTGCTCGCTGCGGGTGCCTCGGCCGAGGATTGCGTGCAGATGCTGCTGCAGGCGGATGACGGACGCGATCACCGGCAAGTGCACGTGATGGACCGCGACGGTCGCTTCGCGGCGCGGACAGGCACTGCCTGCGTGCCGTGGTGCGGACATCTGGTCGAGGCCACATTCTCGGTCGCCGGCAACATGCTGGCGGGCGAGGCGGTGATTCAGGAGACGGCAAACGCGTACAAGGCAGGTGCCGACCTGCCGTTCGCGCGGCGGCTGATCGCGGCGCTGCAAGCCGGTCAGGCGGCGGGTGGTGACAAGCGCGGCAAGCAGTCGGCGGCACTGCTCATTCACGACGACGAGGACCACCCCGCGCTCGACCTTCGGGTCGATGACCACGCCGAGCCACTGGACGAGTTGGCACGACTCGAGGCCGTCGCGCGGACGATGTTTGTCCATACGCGGCGTTTCGGTCCGTCTCGCAACGATCCAGCGGGGATCATCGATCCAGAGACGCGAAGCACGGCGATCGCGCGCTCCATCGCCGAGGGCTACGAGTAACCTTTCGACCTCCCACACTCCTCGACGGGTCGCGCCGCGTGCTCTAAGCGGCGACAGCTCCGCCTTTCCGCATTCACAACTCCGGTGCCGCCATGAAGCCGACCGCGATCCTGTTTCCCGTCATCGCTCAGGTGGTCTTGACGCTGGGCGTGCTGCTCGCCATGGGGTCGGCGCGGGCGCAGTCGATGCGCGACAACGGACAGAAGCTCACCGACGACGACGTGCGGATCGGGCAAAACAGGTGGTCGACCCAGGCCGTGAAGGTCGCGAAGAACTACGCCAACCAGTTCGAGCTGCCGGTGCTATTCTATGCCGTGGTGGCCTTCGCGATGATTACCAGCGCGGTCAACGTGATGATGGTCGGACTCGCGTGGATCTTCGTGCTATCGCGGGTCGCACACTCGGTGATCCACATCGGGCCCAACGTCGTGATGTGGCGCGGGACGGCGTTTCTGGTCGGCTTCGTCGCGCTCGTCCTGATGTGGCTCAATCTTACAATCCACATTCTCTGAAACCGCCGCTCGAAAGGCTTTGAACCGATGCGCCCAGGCGCCCGCATATCCGCTGCCATCGAGGTGCTGGAAGAGGTCATCGACCGGCATCGGCCGGTGTCGCTGGCGCTCGCCGACTGGGGGAAGGCGCATCGTTTCGCCGGCTCGGGCGACCGCTCCGCGATCGGCAACCTCGTTTATGACGCGCTCAGGCGGAGGACATCGCTAGGGTGGGCAATGGGGGCCGATACGCCCCGCGCCATCGCGATCGGGGCAGCTCCCGAGGCGCTCGCCGTAGAGCCATCGGCCATCGCCGGGATGTGCACGGGCGAGGACCACACGCCAACGCCACTCGAAGCGCGCGAGGCGGAGGGTCTCGATGCACCGCCTTCCGGCGCGCCGCCGCATGTGGCGGCCGATGTTCCGGAGTGGCTATGGCCCGAGTTCGAGCGGGCGTTCGGCGACCGGGCCGTGGTCGAGGGGCAAGCCCTCACCCGGCGGGCACCGGCCGACATCCGGGTCAATATGCTCAAAGCGACGCGCGAGCGGGTGCTGAAAGCGCTCGCGTCGTTCGGGGCGGTGGAGAGCCCCTTCTCGCCGATCGGCGTGCGCATTCCGGCACCGACGGGGCCGTCACGGACGCCGAACCTGCAGGCCGAGGCCGCCTACCAGGCGGGCTGGTTCGAGGTGCAGGACGAGGGCAGTCAGCTCGCAGCGCTGCTGACGGGGGCGGGGCCGCGCTTACAGATTCTCGACTTGTGCGCAGGGGCCGGCGGCAAGTCTCTCGCGATGTCGGCTGCAACACACAACACCGGGCAAATCTATGCCTATGACGACGATCGCGAGCGGCTGAAGCCGATCTATGAGCGCATCAAGCGGGCCTGGACGCGCAACATTCAGGTGCTGCGCGCGCGCGACAAGGCGGCGCTGGCGGCACTCGGCGACCGTTTCGATATCGTGCTGGTCGATGCCCCCTGCACGGGAACGGGCGTGTGGCGTCGTCGGCCCGAAGCGAAATGGCGATTGAAGCCCGGCAACCTCGAGACCCGCATGGCCGAACAGATGGCCGTGCTCGACACCGCGGCCGAGCACGTGAAAGAGGGCGGGCGCCTCGTCTACGTGACGTGCTCGCTCCTGGCGCCCGAGAATACGGGTCAGATTGCGGCGTTCGTCGCGCGGCATCCGACGTTCCGCGTCGTGCCCTACGGCGAGGTCTGGCGTGCGACGATCAAGAGCGAACCGCCGCAGTCGGCGGACAGGAGCACCGAGACATTGCTCCTCACGCCGCACAGCCACGGCACAGACGGCTTCTTCATCGCCATCCTGGAGCGTGCATCGTCGTAATTGTGTCACGTTTGCGGTGCTGCGCGTCGACTGCACCACGGATGCGGGTGCGGGTTACCTCTGGCGAGGTCGCATGCCGCAGCTTGCGATCAAAAACTGTTACGATCGGTCGAATGCAACCAATTGGCGTTTGACTCGTTTTTCGGCCGCTCTAAATGATCCGCCTCCGGGACCATGTGGCGTCCCTCGCCAGATGCGGACCGTCGGGAAATCTGCACACCCGGCGGCAACGCTACGGCTCATCCTTCGGGAGACTTCTCGTCCATCATGGCCATCGCTTCCAAGCCGAAGCGTCCGCGCCGGACGCCGCCCGCCCGCTCCTGCCTCGGCCCTGTCGCCGATCTCGAGTCCCATCTCCCTTCAGAGTGGTGGCGCAAGCTCTTCAACGCGCTCTACGTCAAGACCGACGGCGATGTCGTCGAGAACGCCGAGAACACGCGGCGCGACGTCGATTTCATCGTGTCGGCAGCCGCCGTGCAGCCGCACAGCCAGATTCTCGACCTGTGCTGCGGCCAAGGCCGACACTGCCTGGAGCTGGCGCGACGGGGCTTTCGCAACGTCACGGGCGTGGACCGGTCGCGCTACCTTATCCGGCTGGCGCGCAAGCGTGCGCAGGCCGAGGGCCTGCAGGTCGTCTTCAAGGAAGGCGACGCGCGCAATCCGCGGCTCAACGAGGCGAGCTATGATTGCGTTGCCATCATGGGCAACTCGTTCGGCTACTTCTCGAACCAGCAGGACGACGAGAAGGTGCTCGCGACCGTGGGCAAGCTGCTGCGTCCGTCCGGGCAGATCGTGCTCGACATCACGGACGGCGGCTACATGGCCGAGCATTTCGACCGGCGCTCGTGGGAGTGGATCGACGAGCATCATTTCGTCTGCCGCGAGCGCTCCATCAGCCAAGACAAGGAGCGGCTCATCAGCCGAGAAGTGATCGTCAACGACGAGACAGGCGTCATCGCCGATCAGTTCTACGCCGAGCGCCTCTACACGCGGGCGAGCATAAGCAAGCTGCTTGAGAAGTGCGGGTTCCGCAACATCCGCCATCACGGCACGACAGAAGCGCTGTCGGACCGAGACCAAGACCTCGGGATGATGGCACGGCGGCTGCTGATTTCCGCCGACGCGCCGCAACTGCCGGCACGCAAGCCACGCGGGAAGATCCGGCAGATCGACCTCACGGTAGTGATGGGCGATCCGCGGCTACCCGACACCGTGAAGCTCAACGGCCAGTTCAACGACGAGGATCACGAGACCATCCGCCGGCTCAAGGACGCGCTCGCGGAGATGCCGAACTACAAGGTGCGCTATCTCGACAATCACGCGACGCTCGACCGCGATCTTTCCGAGCTGAAGACCGATCTCGTGCTGAACCTCTGCGACGAGGGGTTCAACAACGATCCGTTCAAGGAGCTGCATGTTCCGGCGCTGATGGAGATGCTCGAGATCCCGTACACGGGAGGCGGTCCCGGCGCGCTGGCCGCCTGCTACGACAAGGGGCTGGTTCGGGCGGTCGCGCAATCGCTCGACGTGCCGGTACCGCTCGAGACCTACGTGCGCCCCGGCGACCAGGGTGCTACTCTGCCAAGCGTGTTCCCGGCGCTGCTCAAACCGAACACCGGCGACAGCTCGCAGGGCATCACGAAGGACGCCGTCGTCGACAACGAGCGCGCGCTGATCGATTACCTCGAGCGACTCAAGACGCAATTTCCGAAGCGTGGCGTGCTGGTGCAGGAGTTCCTGACCGGCGCCGAGTACTCGGTGAGCCTGATCGGCAATCCGGACCAGGGGTTGCGAGCGCTGCCGATACTCGAGGTCGACTACTCGCGGCTTCAGGACGGGCTGCCGCGCATACTCGGCTACGAGTCGAAATGGGAACCGGACAGCCCCTACTGGACGCAGGTAAAGTATCACGAAGCCCACTTGCCCGATCACATTCAGCAGCAGCTGATCGAGAACTCGGCGCGTCTCTTCGAGCGGCTGGGGTGCCGAGACTATGCGCGGTTCGACTTCCGGGCCGATGCCAAGGGTGAGATCAAGCTGCTCGAGGTCAACCCGAACCCCGGCTGGTGCTGGGACGGCAAGCTGAACCTGATGGCGAGCTTCCAGGGCATGCGTTACGCGGAGCTGCTCGGGCAGATCCTGGCGGCAGCGGAGGAGCGGCTCGGCATTCAGGCCAAACTGCAGGCGGCGGCGGCAGTGCTGCCGGCGGCAGCAAGGGTCTAGGCGGTACCAGAGCGTGTGGCCATAGCGGACATGCAGGTCGGGTCGAGCCCTGCTCGTGCGAGACCCGACAATCAGGTCGCGAGCGCTACGGGCCTACGGGTTGCGGGGGCCCGCCTCGGCAGGGAAGAACGTCACTGGCCGCTTGCTCACACCGTCGGGCCGCCCGTCATGGCAAAGCGGTCCTTGATGCGGTTGAAGAGGCGATCACGCACGGCACGATAGCTTTCCAGTGTCTGCTCGCGATTGCCCTGCCCGATCATCATCGAGGCGTCGAACGTGGGCCAATACTCCACGTCTACGGCCATGGTGCGGGTCAGTTCCAGGGCCTGGTGGTGCGCCTCGGGCGAGAGCGTGATGATCAAATCGAACGAGGTGTCGTGGAGGTCTGCCAGGGAGTGTGGAACGTGCTCCGACAGGTCAATGCCGATCTCGTCCATCACGGCGGCGACGAAGGGGTCGACCTCGCCGGCACGGACGCCGGCCGATTCGACATATGCACGACGGCCGGCGAGGTGGCGCAGGATTGCAGCGGCCATCGGTGAACGGACGGCGTTCATCGTGCACGCGAACAGGACCGATCCCGGCAGCCCGCGCGCGACCATCCGGCCTCATCCTTTCCAGTGCAGAGCACAGATGAGCGTGAACAAGCGCCGGGCCGTATCGTGGTCGATCTCGACCTTGCCCTTGAGCCGCTCCATCAGGACACGGCTGCCTTCGTCGTGGAGGCCGCGACGGCCCATGTCGATGGCCTGAATGCGCGAAGGAGGCGCTGTCCGGATCGCCTGATAGTAGCTCTCGCAAACCATGAAGTAGTCCTTGACGATACGTCGGAAGGGCGTCAGCGAGAGCATATACGTGACCGGATTGGTGATTTCAGCGCCGCCCTCGCTGGCGATGCGCATCACCAGCCTATCCTCGACCAAGCCAAGATTGAGCGCGTAGGGTCCGTCGTCACGTCCTTCCACCACAAAGTGGTTAGCATCGAGAATGTCGTAGATCGCGACCTCGCGCTCGTGCTGCACGTTCGGGTTGGAGCGGCGGATCGAATTCTGGTCGAGTGTGATCGACGCCAACCGGTGGCTCGCTGCGTTAACCCTGGCGGGCGGGCAAGGCTCGTTACCGTCGATCGGGGACGTCACCGTGGGCCCCTGTTACCAAGGCGGATCTCGACCGACTTGCGGTGCGCCTCGAGCCCCTCGGCACGGGCAAGCGCCATGGCGGTCGGCCCGAGCGCCTCGAGCGCGCCCCTGTCCAGCGACAGGAGCGACGTTCGTTTCATGAAGTCGAGCACACCGAGGCCCGAGGAAAAGCGGGCACTCCGCGCCGTCGGCAGGACGTGGTTCGAGCCCGCGACGTAATCCCCGATGACCTCCGGAGTCAGCTTGCCTAGGAAGATGGCGCCAGCATTGCGGATGCGAGACGCGAGCGCCTCGGGATCCGCAGTGGCGATCTCGAGATGCTCGGCCGCGATACGGTCGGCAAGCGGGGGCGCCTCGTCGAGCGAGCGCAGCAGGATAACGGCGCCGAACGTGCGCCAGCTTTCGCCCGCAATGGCGGCCTTGGGAAGCTCTGCGAGCTGGCGGTCGACGGCTGCCTCGACGGCACGAGCCAAGTCCTCGTCGTCGGTCATGAGGATGGATTGAGCGGCGGTGTCGTGCTCGGCCTGTGCCAGGAGATCGGCGGCCAGCCACTCGGGATCGTTATCGCGGTCGGCGATGATCAGCACCTCGGACGGCCCCGCGATGGAATCGATGCCGACGGTGCCGAAGACCTGACGCTTGGCGGCCGCAACGTAGGCGTTGCCTGGGCCGACGATCTTGGCGACGGGCGCGATGGTTTCGGTGCCGTAGGCGAGAGCGGCCACGGCCTGGGCGCCGCCGACACGGTAAATCTCGTCGACGCAGGCGAGACGTGCCGCCGCGAGAACGAGCGGGTTGATCTCACCGCCTGGTGCGGGGACGACCATCACGATCCGTTCGACACCCGCGACCTTGGCAGGGACAGCGTTCATGAGCACGGAACTCGGATAGGACGCGAGGCCACCCGGCACGTAGAGGCCGACCGACTGGACGGCGGTCCAGCGGTGCCCGAGTTCGGCACCGACGGCGTCGCGCCAGCGAACCTCGGCCTCGGGCTTCTGACGCTGGTGGGCGGCGAGGATGCGATCGCGTGCAACGCCAAGGGCAACGAGAACCTCCGGATCGCAGGCGGCCAGGGCGGAGTCGATCTCGGCTTCGGTGACGCGAAGGCCAACCTCCGTGAGATCGCAGCGATCAAACCGCTGGCTCAGCTCGAACAGGGCTGCATCGCCGCGCGCTCGAACGTCGGACACGATTGCGGCAACGGCCTCGACGACGTCCGCCGATGCCTCCCTCTTGGAAGACAAGAACCCGTTGAAACCGCTCTCGAAAGAGGGATCTGCCGTGCGCAATCTGATCGGCATCCTGGTGGCGCGCCTCCAGCGCGGCTTGGTCTGAGCAAACTGATGCGGAAGGTCAGCCCGAGCGCGGCTCGCCGGCCTCATCCTCGACCGGGTGCATGGGGCGAGCACGTGTGGCCCACGACGGGCCCAGATCCTTCATCTCGGACTCCAGACATTCGACGTCGAGCTTGATGGCTGCCTGCCCGGCGAACGTCAGCAAAACTGTGCCGGCCGGGTCTTCGGCGCCCGTCCTTTCAAAGGACAGCGCAAGCAGGACGAGCACGTCGTCGCCACGCGTCAAGTCGATGCCCGTGAGCTGGGCGCCCAGAACGCGCTCGAAGCGCAGAGCCGTGCGCAACCGGGCCATCTCGGACTTGTCCTTCCGCGCAGAATCGCCCTCATCCAGCAGCCGTACCCAGTCGAAGCGATTGAAGACCGCTGCGAACCGCTTGTCGCGAGGCAACAGCGCCATATCGCCGACGCGCACGATCGCATCCTGCAGATGCGCGGAAACGACGTTCAGATCGTCGTTGTCGAAAGCTATGAGCTTGAGTTGTGTAGTCATGATCGCCGATGTCCGTCGGAGCGAAGGTTCCGAGGTTGCTCCCGCTCACTGATATAAGCGGTGCAGCATGGGCGCAACAGGCGTGGCGCCTCAGGCGCGCCGGGAGGCCAGCCATACGCCGGCCAGGATCAGCACAAAACCGGCGAGATGGTAGGCCTCGATCCGCTCTCCGAGGGCGGCGCCTGCGATGATTGCGCTATAGAGCGGGATCAGATGCAGGAAGACCCCCGCGCGTCCGGACCCCAGAAGCTCGACGCCGCGGCTCCAGGCGGCGTATGCAAGGAGGCTCGGGAACACCGCGACGTAAGCCAAGGCGGCCAGGGCGCCAGGCGTCAATCGCAGGACGTTCCCCGAAAGGTGCTCGGCCATCCAGAATGGCATGGTGGCGAGGGTGGAGATGACGGCCAGGATGAAGGTGAACGAGATCCAGTGCATGGTGCCGCGCTGGCGGAGCGAGGCCGAGTAAATGGCCCAGAGACCCATGTTGAACAGGATGACGAGGTCGCCGAAATTGAAGCCGAGGCTCGAAATCGCATCGGGGCGGCCCTTTGTGATGATCGCAAGAACGCCAGCGAAGGAGACGGCGATTCCCGCGGCCTGAAGGGCGCCGACACGATCGGAGAACAGCAGCCAGCCGGCGGCGACGATGAAGACCGGCGCGACGGAGTTCAGGACGGAGACGTTGAGTGCGGTGGTGTAAGTGAGGCCAACGTACTGCAACGTGCCGAAAACGGCTCCCCCAATGAGCGAAAGCACCAGGATTGTCGGCCAAGTGCGCCGGATCTCGGGCCAATCGCGGCGCAGATGCGGGCCGGCAAAGGGCGCCAGAATCAACGCCGGGACGATCCAGCGGATGCAGCCCGTGGCTAGGGGCGGAACCTCGCCCGCGATGGCGCGGCCGACGATGTGGTTGCCGGACCAGCATAGCGCCGCGAACGCCGCGAAGAAGGAGGCGACAAATGGTGCACGGCCATCCGGCCGCGTCGGCGCCTCGACATCAGGCACGGTGGCATCCTTCAGCCCGAGGACAAGCGCTCGATGGCGGCACCGCAACGGCCGAGCTTCTCCTCGAGGCGCTCGAAGCCACGGTCGAGATGATAGACGCGATTGACGGTCGTCTCCCCGTCGGCGACGAGGCCGGCTATGACGAGCGAAACCGAGGCCCTGAGGTCGGTCGCCATCACGGGGGCGCCACGCAAGTGTTTGACGCCGCGAATGGTCGCCGTGTCGCCATGCAATTGAATGTCGGCTCCGAGGCGCGCCAGCTCCTGCACGTGCATGAAACGGTTCTCAAAAATGGTCTCACGGATGACGCTGGTGCCGCGCGCCGTCGTCATGAGGGCCATGAGTTGCGCCTGAAGGTCGGTCGGAAAGCCCGGGAAAGGCTGGGTTTCGACGGTGATGGGGTCGACGCCGCTGCCGTTCCGCCGGATGCGGATGCCGTCTCGTTCCTCGGTGATCTCGGCTCCGGTCTGGGCGAGGGCCGCGAGCGCCGTCTCGAGCAGCGATGTGCGGGCGCCTTCGAGGAGGACGTCGCCGCCCGTCGCGGCGACAGCGAAGGCAAAAGTGCCGGTCTCGATGCGATCGGGGAGAACAGTGTGGACGGCGCCCTCGAGCCGGTCGCGGCCCTGGATGCGCAGGGTGGAGCTGCCGATGCCTTCGATCGCAACGCCCATCTTGACGAGGCAGCTGGCAACGTCGCCCACCTCGGGCTCGCGGGCGGCGTTCTCGATCACGGTCTCGCCCCTGGCCATGGCGGCGGCCAACAGGACGTTGTGAGTCGCTCCGACCGAGACCTTAGGGAACACGACCCGGGCGCCGCGCAAACCGCCACGGGGAGCCTTGGCGACGACATAACCGGCATCGATGTCGATCTCGGCGCCGAGCGCCTTGAGGCCCGACAGATGGAGGTCGACGGGGCGGGTTCCGATGGCACAACCGCCTGGCAGAGAGACGCGGGCCTTGCCCATCCGCGCCAGGATGGGTCCGAGCACCCAGAAGCTCGCCCGCATGCGCGAGACCATCTCGTAGGGGGCGGTAGTATCGACGATGTCGCGCGCCGTCAGGTGGAAAGTCTCGCCGAGATGCGTCGTCGAAGCGCGCTTGCCCTCGATCGAGTGATCGACGCCGTGGTTGCGGAGGATACGGGCCAGCAAGGCCACGTCGGCCAGGTTGGGCACATTCTTCAGGGTAAGGCGGTCGGCCGTCAGCAGGCTCGCGATCATCAAGGGAAGCGCGGCGTTCTTTGCGCCCGAAATCGGAATGATGCCCTCAAGCTTGCGGCCGCCGGTGATCTTGATGCGATCCATCTCGGGTCTCCTCGTGGCGAGCGGGCAGGCGGTGGGGCTGCGAATCAACCGCGCCCCGTCTCGTGTTGCTGTCGCAAATCGGCGGGACGGCGACAATAGCTGCGACAATTCAGCCGCAGCCTAGCTCCGCTCGACCAGATCGCGCTCAACTCGCCGGGTCGTCCTCACCCGCGGCGGGTTTCGCCGGCTCGGCGGCCGTCTTGGCGGCCACGGCGCGCGACCGATCCTTGCGCCGGTGGAGATTGCGTCGCAGTTCGGCGACGAGGCGCTCGGCGCGGCCGTTATCACCTTTCACGCTACCTTTGAGCCGATCGGCCTCTTGGTCGCTCATCGGAAGGCTCCCTCATATATCCCTGCGCGCCACGACCAACGCGCCGTGCTCCGCCCTGGCGCGAGCCGCCATCATCCTTTAGCACCTGGGTCGAGGCGAACAAAATATGGACTGAACCCCGGAGAGCACGTGAGAACGAGGCGCAACACGACGAGAGCCAAGAATGGCGCGGTAGTCCTCGGTGCGATGGCATGAGAGACGAGCGCGCAGCCGTAACGTGGGTGGCGGCGGCCAGCGTCGTCGTCGCGCTGGTCGCGATGGGCATCAAGTATCTCGCCTTCGTCGTGACAGGGAGCGTGGCGCTCTACTCGGACGCGCTCGAAGGCATCGTGAACGTGATAACCGGGCTGCTGGCGTTGCTCGCGGTACGGATCAGCGCTCGGCCGGCGGACAAGCGCCACCCATTCGGGCATCACAAGGCCGAGTATTTCTCGGCCGTGATCGAAGGGTTGCTGATCCTGGTTGCGGCGGTGCTGATCCTGCGCGAGGCATCGGCCGCATTTCAATCGCCACGCAGCCTGACCGAACCTTGGCTCGGTCTCGCGATCTCGGGTGCCGCAACGGCCCTGAACGCGGGGTGGGCGCTGTTTCTCATCCGTTGGGGTGGAGCACGGCGATCGCCCGCGCTGGTTGCCGATGGGCGGCACATCATGACGGACGTGGCCACCAGCGTCGGCGTCATCGTGGGCCTGATCATGGCCCAGGCTACGGGATGGCCGCTGCTCGATCCGCTCATCGCGGCGGCGGTGGCGGTCAACATCCTCTGGACGGGCTGGCGCATGACGCGCGCATCCGTCTCCAGCTTGATGGACGAATCCGTGAGCGCGGCCGAGCTCGGGCGCATTCGCGAGGCGATCACAGCAAGTGCCTCGGGGTTCGGCGCGATCGAGGTGCACGACCTGAGAACGCGAAACTCGGGACCGGTGACATTCATCGAGTTCCATCTCGTGGTCCCCGGCGACATGACGGTCGCGGCCTCGCATCGAATTTGCGACCGGCTCGAGGCTGCCATCGGCTCGACTGTCGAAGGCGCAGAGGTGCTGATTCACGTCGAGCCGGAGGGCGAGGGCGGTCGGCGCGGCGGCATCGCACTGTGACCGGGCGGCCGTGAGCACGGTGCCGCTCTGGCGTGGCCCGAGGCAGGGTGATAGGCAGTTCCAGGGGTGCGCCAAGGGAACAAGCGGCGCGAATTCGGATCACCAGGGGCGCGCTTGGCCAACGTACCGACCGGCAGCAAGGAAGGCGGCCCCGACGACAAGGCGGGCTTGCGACTGGACGCGGCCCAGCGCAGCCTGCTGTCTCGCGTGCTCGCGGACTGGGTAAAGCCGCGCTGGCGCCCACTCTCCGGTGCCTTCCTGCTGATGGCGGCGCTGGCCGCTGTGAGCGGCTTTTATCCACGGCTTATCAAGTATGCGTTCGATGTGGTCCCGCAGGGTCGGATCGACCAGATCTATCTCGTGGCCGGGTTGATCGTGATCGCCACCAGCGCGCGCGCCGTGCTGCTCTATATGACGACGGTCGCCTCCAGCCGGATCGTGCTCGCCATTACGGTCGACATGCAGAAGACCGCCGTCGCGCATCTGCTCAAGGCCGACTTCGCGAGACTGACGCGCGACGCGCCGGGCGAGCTGATCTCGCGACTGACCAACGACGTCGACCGAATCCAGGTCGCGCTGCAGGCGGCGCTGAACACTGCCGTGCGCGACGGGCTGGTGATCCTGGCGCTGGTGATCTTCATGGTGTGGAGCGATCCACTTCTGTCGCTGATCGTGCTTGGCGTCTATCCATTCGCAATCCTACCGATCATGACGATCGGCAAGCGGCTCAAGCGCGTGGCCCGGGCGACGCAGGAGGAACTCGCCGGGATGCTGACGCAGCTGGCGGAGAAGCTCGGCAGTGCGCGGCTGATCAAGACCTTCCGGCTCGAGGACTATGCGGCGGGACGCATGATCGGGTCGTTCGAGCAGATCCTGCGGCTGAGGATGAAAGCCGTGCGCAACCGGGCGCGGCTCGACCCTTTGCTCGAGGCGCTCGGTGGGGTGGCTGTGGCGGGCGTGATCGCGCTCGCGACATGGCGCATTTCGACCGGCATTGCGACGATCGGCGACTTCATGGCGTTCGTGTCGGCGCTGGTGCTGGCGGCGCAGCCGACGCGCGGGCTCGGCAATCTCTCGGTCCGGGTGCAGGAAGGCTTGGCGGCTGCGGAGCGGCTTTATGCACTGCTCGACGAACGGCCGAGCATCGTCGACAAGCCGGGGGCCCGGCCACTCGCCATCACTGCCGGCGAGATCCGTTTCGAGGGTGTGACCTTCGCCTACGAGGGTACGCGCGAGGCGCAGGCCGTGCGAGACCTGACGCTCACCGCGCCTGGAGGCAAGACCGTGGCGCTGGTCGGTCGATCGGGCTCCGGCAAGTCGACGCTGATCAATCTTGTGCCGCGCCTGTTCGACGTGGACGGGGGCGCAATCCTGATCGATGGACACGACGTGCGCGACGTGACGCTCGAAAGCCTGCGCGGACAGATCGCGATGGTCAGCCAGGACGTGACATTGTTCGACGATACGATCCGGGCCAACATCGCGCTCGGTCGGCTGGACGCGTCGGAGAGCGATATCGTGGCGGCCGCGCAGGCGGCGGCGGCGCACACCTTCATTCTCGAGCAGCCGCAAGGCTACGACACCGTGATCGGCGACCGCGGATCGCGTCTGTCGGGCGGTCAGCGGCAGAGGCTCGCACTGGCGCGCGCCATTCTCAAAGACGCGCCAATCCTGCTGCTCGACGAGGCGACGAGCGCGCTCGACACGGACAGCGAGCGGCTCGTTCAGACAGCGCTGGCGCGTTTCACGCGGGGACGGACGACGCTGGTCATCGCCCACCGCCTCTCCACCGTGCAAAATGCCGATCTCATTGCGGTGATGGAGGACGGGCGGCTCGCCGAGCTCGGCACACACGCCGCATTGATGGCGCGCAACGGCATCTATGCCAGACTTGCGACAACGCAGCTCGTCGGCAACGAGCCGCGCGATGCGGCGCAGTAGGCAGGTGAGCATGGGAGAGAACAAGACGAAGCCCACCGATCAATCGGTCAGCGCGTACATCGCGACGCTCGCGTCGGAGGCCAGGCAAGCCGAGGCGAGAACGCTGATCGAGATCATGGAAGCGGCGACCGGCGAAGCTCCGCAGATATGGGGGCCGTCGATCATCGGTTTTGGGACTTCGAGCTATGCCTACGCCAGCGGGCGGACGGGAACGACGCCCGTCGTCAGTTTCTCGCCGCGCAAGGCCGCGATCGTGCTTTATGTCGGAGCGGCGATGCCTCATATCGGAGGTCTGCTGCGAGACCTCGGAAAGCATACGATCGGAAAGGGTTGCCTCTACGTGAAGCGCCTCGCCGACGTCGACCTCACGGCACTCAAGGCGATCATCGAGGCGGAAGTCGCCGCCAGCCGAGAACACAACAAAACCTGATCCGGCACACCCGCTGGCGCGAGGACCACGATGGAGCACTTGTGGATCATCGCGAGCGTCGCCGCGGCCTTCTTCCAGGCGCTACGCTATGCGGCGCTGAAGGAGCTGAACCAGCACCTCTCCGCAACGGTCACGACCTACGTGCGCATGCTGTTCGGGCTGCCGTTCCTGGTCGTCTACCTGGCTGCCGTGCTGAATGTGCAGGGTGTGTCGATACCCGAGACGAATCCATGGTTCTGGGGATATTGCGCGCTGACTGCGTTCCTGCAGTTCGGGATGACGCTGCTGGTGGTGCAGCTCTTCCATCATGGCAACTTTGCCGTCGGGTTGATGATCCAGCGAGCCGACGTGATCCTGACGGCCGTGATCGGGAGCGTGCTGTTCTCCGAGGCGATCAGCCGGCTCGGTTGGGTGGCGATCGCGATCACGGTTTGCGGCGTGCTGGCGGCGTCGGCGGCGCGCATGGCGCCGTCTGCGTGGGGAAAGGGCTCAGGCCTGACAGAGATACTGCTCGGCCCGGCGACTCGGCTCGGGCTGTCCAGCGCGCTGTGTGCGGCGATCTCGTATCTGGCGCTGCGCGAGGCGATCCTGACGCTCGAACCCAGCGCGAACCCGCTCGTCAAAGGCGCTACGGCTGCCGTGGCGACGACGGCCGTGTCGTTCTTCCTGATCGGCTTGTGGCTCGCGTTGCGGGAAGGCCGCGAGCTGGCGCGCATCCGGCATTGGCCGTGGCTGTGCACGCTCGCGGGTTTTGCGAGCGCGGCCGGGACTGTCGGCTGGTTCACGGCTTCGGCTCTGACGAACGCGTCCTACGTTGCCGCCGTGGCACAGGTGCAGATCGTGTTCGCGCTGCTGATCTCGCGCTACTGGTTCCGCGAGACGATCCGACCGCTGGAGCTGGTCGGCATCGCGCTCATCGTCGGCGGCGTAATGATGTTCCGGATGGTTTAGCGGGTGAAACACGCTGGTCGATCTGGGACGCCGGAGCAAATTGAGGAATGGGTCCCGGTGACAAGCACCGGGATGACAGTTTGAGGCGATTCCCGCAATGTCGATGCAGGGCTCGCCGACCAGAGCCCCTACTTCCGCTCGGCGTTCTTGGGGACGTCGCGGAAGGGGCGATCGGTGTCGTTGCGGGGCTCCTTCGGCATGTCGAGCACGCGCTCGGAGATGATGTTCTTCTGAATCTCGTCGGTCCCACCGGCGATGGAAATAGCCGGCGTCGAAATCAGGATCTCGGCGATGACACCCCCCATGGTGCTGTCGGGACCCGTGAGCAGGGCGTCGGCGCCGCTGATCGTGGTGTGCACGCGATTTGCGGCACGCGCGATGTAGCTGGCGGCGAGTTTGCCGAGCGATCCTTCGGGGCCTTGCGAGCGGCCCATCTCCTGAGCCACGCGGGCGCGCCGGGCCGTCCAGTCGGCCGAGCGCGACATGATGAGGACTTTGGCGATCTCCTGCCGTGTCACTGGATCGGCGATCTTGCCTGTCTGCCGGGCACGCTCGAGGATCAGGTCCACGCGCCCCATGCGCTGCGGGTACCAAGTATACGGCGCTAGCGCGCTGGCGATCTCCGCGTCTTCTTCCTGGTAGATGCGCTCCGGCCGGCCCGATGGCTTCGGATAGCGCCGGAGACCGTCGGCGCCGCGCCGCTCGTGCATCAACGTGGTGGTCGCGACCTTCCAGCCGTCGCCGTCGTCGAGCAGCATCATTTCCGGCTCGACCTCGGCATCCGTGAAGAAAACCTGGTTGAACGAGGCATGGCCGTTCATCTGCCTCAGGGGGACTGCCTCGACGCCGGGCTGGCGCATGTTGATGATGAAGTAGGCGAGGCCCTTGTGCTTGACGAGATCCATGTTGGTGCGGGCCAGCAGGAGGCCCCAATCGGCCTTATGTGCGCTGGTGTTCCAGACCTTCTGCCCGTTGACGATCCACTTGTTGCCGCGCCGCTCGGCGCGCGTCAGGGCGCCGGCGAGATCGGAGCCTGAGCCGGGCTCCGAGAAGAGCTGGCACCAAGTGTCCTCGCCGGTGAGGATGCGGCGCAGAAATTTCTGCTTATGGAGGTCGGTGCCGTGGGCGAGAATGGTCGCGGCGGCGAGCGATCGGATGCCCATGCGGGCGACGCCCACCGCGCCGATGCGGTCCAGTTCCTCGTCGACGACCGGCACGAGCCCCACGGGCAGCTCGCGGCCATACCATTGCTTAGGCCAGTGCGGCTCGCCCCAGCCGGAATCGATCAGCTTGTTGCGCCATTCGACGAGACCGAGGCTGGGATCCCAGTTGGCCTCGAGCCATTGGCGCAGATCCTTGCGCACGGAATCGGCATCGTATTGGCTCATTGTGCTCTCCCTCACGCGCCGATGCTTTGCATATAACGCTCGCGATGGTGGTCGGCGCCGCCGAGGAAGACCTCGGAACTCTTGGCGCGCTTAAACCACAGGTGCGTGTCGTTATCCCAGGTGAAACCGATGCCGCCGTGGATCTGGACGGCATGGATGGCGGTCTGCATGTAGGCCTCGGAGGCTGCGGCCTTGGCCAGCGAGGCCAGCGCCGGCAACTCGGCGTCGCTCTCGTCGGCGGCGGCGGCGGCATAGTAGGCGGCAGACTTCGCCAGCTCGACCTCGAGCAGCATGTCGGCTGCCTTGTGCTTCAGGGATTGGAACGAGGCGATCGGGCGGCCGAACTGATAGCGCTGATTGGCGAAGGCGATTGCGTCCTCGCGCAGGCGCTCGGCACCGCCGACCATTTCGTGCGCGAGGCAGATCGCCGCGACATCGAGCGTGGCCGCCAGCGGGCCGGCGGCGGCGCCCTCTTTGCCGAGTAATTCGGCGGTGACGCCCGAGAAGGTCAGGCGGGCGAGCTTGCGCGTCGGGTCCATCGACGGGAGCAAACGGCGATCGAGGCCTTTGGCATCGGCTTTGACGGTGAAGAACGAGACGCCGTCGTTGCCGGCGCTGCCGGGCTTGCGCGCCAGGACCACGATGAGCCCGGCGTTATGACCGTCGACGACGAAGCTCTTCGTGCCGTCGAGGCGATACTTGCCGCCATCGGGTGTGGCGGTCATGGCGACGCTGCCGGCATCCCAGAGACCACCGTCCTCCGCGACCGCGAGCGCTGCGATGGTTTCGCCAGAGGCGATGCCGGGCAGGAGGGCTTTCTTCTGCTCCTCTGACCCAGCCTTCAGGATGGCCGTCGCCGCGAGGACCGTGGAGCCGAAGAACGGCGCGCATAGAAGTGTGCGGCCCATTTCCTCGGAGGCGATGGCCAACTCGCTTATGCCGAAGCCCTGGCCGCCGTAGGCCTCCGGGATATGCACCGCCGTGAGACCAAGGTCCTGGCTCAAGCTCTGCCAGACCGCAGGGTCGTAGCCCTTGTCGGTCTCCATGAGCCGCCGGACCGCGGTGGTCGGCGACTTGTCCTCGAGGAACCGGCGTACGACCGACCGGAACTCCTGCTGCTCGTCAGAGAAACTGAACTTCATGCGTGGTGCTCCAGTGGGGCGCGGCGCAGGATTATAATCAAGATTTGCGGCCACCCGTCAGCTTGGCGATCTCGTCGGGGGAAAGGCCGGCCTCGGCGAGGACCTCGGCGGTGTGCTCGCCCAGACCAGCGGCGAAGGCGCCGGCCTTGGTCTCGGATTGCGTAAGGCGGAACGGCGGATTGAGTGCCTTGAAGGTGCCGCCCTGGTCGCGCACGTCGGAAAATGCGTGGCGGTGCTCGAGCTGGGGATCGGCCATGACCTCCTTCACGGTGCGATAGGGAGAGGCTGGAACAGCGTGCCTCTCGAGTGCGGCCAGCACATCCTCCGACGGCAGCGTGCGTGACCAATTCTCAAGCTCGTCCATGAACTCGACCCAATTGGAGCGCCGGTCGAGGTATTTCTCGAAGCGAGGGTCAGTGATCCAATCCGTGCGGCCGGCGGCTTCCGCGATGCCCTGGAAGGTGCGCTCGCTGGCGATGGCGATGTGAATGAAGCCGTCCTTGGTCGCTACGGGGCTGAACATGTGGCGCTTGGGCGGCGGGGGAATCGCGAACTGGGCGGCCTGCAACTCGGTGAGCGTGAGCGTCAGCATGCTTTCCAGCATCGACACATCGACCTGCTGGCCTTTGCCCGTCGCATGACGCTGGTTGACGGCCGCCATGATGGCGCCGAAGGCGTAGGTGCCCGTGAGAACGTCGGCGATGTAGACGCCGCAGTTGTCCGGCTGGGTGCGGCCGGGCTGGTATGACATGTGGGCCAAGTCGTAGCCCGAGGCCGCGTGGATGACAGGCGCGTAGGCTGCCAGCTCAGCCGAAGGGCCGGTCTGGCCGTAGCCCGAGATCGAGCCGTAGATCAGGCGGGGATTGAGTTCGGCGAGCTGGGAGTAGGCGAGGCCGAGCCGCTTGGTTACGCCGGGACGATAGTTCTCGACGAAGATGTCCGCCTTGGCTGCAAGATTGCGCACGGCCTTCTGTGCAAGCGGGTTCTTGAGGTCGAGCACCGCCGACCGCTTGCCGGCATTGAGCTGGCCGAAGCTCGACGAGGCGTTGGAGCGGAGCGGGGGCCGGGTGCGCATCATGTCGCCCTCGGGACCCTCGATCTTGATCACGTCGGCGCCCAGATCGGCGAGCAGCCGGGTGCAATGCGGCCCCGCGATCGTGGTGGTCAGATCGACGACCTTGAGCCCGGCCAGTGCCTTGCCTTGCATGCTGCCTCCCGTGTGCGCCCTACGCGGTTTCCACCTGACGATCCGATCTTCTGTCGTAGGTTGCAAGAGGCGACCATCGGTAAGCCCTTCCATTGCATCCGGAGTAGTGTGGCGCCGCGCCTTCGTTGTGATGCGATTTTGGCGCGACGGGCCACTAGAGCAATGGACGGACCAACCCCAGGGCCTCGCGGCGCTGCCAGCGGCGGATCATGAGCACGGCGACGACAGCGAGGCCGGTGGCGAGGCCGATCCAGATGCCGGTGCCGCCGAGCCCGAGGCCGAAGGCCAGGACGACGCCGAGCGGCAGGCCGATGCCCCAGTAACCGACGAGAGCGAACAGCATCGGCGCGCGCGCATCGTGAAGGCCGCGCAGCATGCCGCCCCCGACCGCCTGAGCGCCGTCGACCACCTGGAACAGCGCTGCCAGGAGGAGGTAGGTCGCGGCGAGGCTCACGACTTCGGCGTTGGCGGGGGCGTCCGTGTCCAGGAACGCGGAAATGAGGGCGTGCGGCGCGAAGATCATGACGAGCGATGTCAGCGCCATGAAGCCTGTCGCCAGCCAGAACGCGGTCCACCCGGCCCGTTGGATGCCGGCGCGGTCGTGCCGACCATAGGCGAGCGCGACGCGAACGGTCGCCGCCTGGCCGATGCCGAGCGGGACCATGAACGTCAACGAGGCGATCTGGATGGCGATGGTGTGCGCCGCGAGGGCCGACGTGCCGATGAGCCCCATCAGGAAGACCGCGGCGTTGAAGATCGTGACCTCGAAAAGCAGCGTCGCCGCCATTGGCAGGCCGAGCCGCCAAAGCTCAGCGAGGCGTGACCAGTCGGGCCGCCAGAGACGGGCGAGAACCGCGAAGCTGGCGAAGTGGCGGTCGTAGGCCACGACGAGCGCGACAGCGATGAACATGAAAATGCTGGCGAAAGTCGTGGCGAGGCCGGAGCCGGCGATGCCCAGCGGCTCGATGCCACAGCCGCCCAACATAAGGCACCAGTTGCCTGCAGCATTGGCCACGACGCCGACGAGACCGATGACGAGCGCCCAGAATGGTCGCTCCAGCACGCTCATGAACGAGCGCAGGACGAGATAGGCCCAGAACGGAAGTAGAGCCCACATCAGCGCACGCACGTAGCGCCCGGCCTCGGCGGCCAGAGCAGGGTCCTGCCCCATGACGAGCAGCAAGCTCTCGCTCCACCATAGGATGGCCCAGCACGGGACAACGAGCAAAACGCACGACCACAGGCCCTCGCGTACGGTGCTGGCAACATCGTCCTTGGCCTGGGAATCCCGGCCGAGCGCACGGGCCGCGATGGGTGCAACGGCATTGAGGAGCCCGATGCCGAGTACGAGGGCGACAAAGTAGAGATTTGCGCCCAGCGCCCCCGCGGCCATGGTCTCTGGGCCGAGGCGACCCATCATCACGACGTCGGTGGCGCTCATAGCCACTTGGGCGAGGTTGGTCGCGGCGATCGGCCAAGCAAGAACCGACAGCGCGACGAACTCGCGCAGCCAGCCCTTGCCGCTCGCCGTTGTCTCTGTCGCCCCATCCGCCATGGCGAGGGTCGTAGCCGGTGGGGGGCGCCGCGTCCACGAATGACCGCCCGACGAGGCGAGAGACCTCAGATGAGGTTGACCACGCAGTCCTCGTAAGTCGGTATCTCGGCGATGAAACCGCCAGAGCGCAGGCTCTGGGCGAGCCGGTCGAAGCCCACGCGGGAAACGGTGGTGTCGGCGGCCCAGAGGCGCGCCTGCCGATAACGCGTAAAGGCGGCAACGAGGTCGGCTGAATCGACGTCGGGATAGAAGCCACCGACGACGCCTGCCAGGTCGGCGGCGCCGTGCGAGGCGAGCCACGCCTGTGTGTGCCCGACCGCGCGTGTCATGGCAGCGAAGGCGTCGCGATTGCGCTCGATGCTGGCGCGGGTTGCGAGGAAGGTGGTGTAGGAGGTTTCGCCGCGCGCACTCGCCGCGTGCACAACATGGCCGACCCTCTCGCGCTCGGCGCGTGCCGCGAATGGCTCGAACATCTGGGCGACATCGAGCGAGCCGTTGGCCAAGGCTGCGAGATTGGCGGGCATGGTCCGGTCGGGAATGCGGGTGAGCGAGGCCGGGTCGATGCCGATCTCGCGCAAGTCGTGCTGGAGGCAAAGCCAAGGCGTCGGCACTTCTGACACGGAAGCAAAGCGCAGATGCGGGAGGTCACCGAGCCCGAAGCGGTCCACGCCGGGTCGGGCGACCAGGTAGAACGGATCGCGGCGGACAACCTCACAGAATGCGACGACCGGCGGGCCATCGGCCTCGTTGCGGGCCTTCATGACGCGCATCGGGCCGCCCCAGCTCACGTCGAGGCTGCCGTCGAGCAGGCCGGCGGTAGCTGCGCCCGGCGAAGGGGACGCGACGAGGTCGACCTCGACGCCCTCGCTGGCGAAATGGCCCAAAGCCAAAGTCGCGTAAAACGGTGCGTAGAAGACGGCGCGGAAATTTTCGGAAAGTCTGATCCTGGGCATTGCCCCTGCTCCCGTGGTACGCGCGTCGCACATGAGCGCTCTCACGAAGAGTGTAGCCTGGATGGGGGCTGAGTCACCGGCCCTGCTTGGAGAAACGACGATGCAGCTGTTCTGGACCCCCGCCTCTCCTTTCACGCGCAAGGTGTGCGTTGCCGCCCGCGAGCTCGGGCTTTGGGAGAAGATTGAGGTCCGTCCAACGACATGGACGCTCGACTGGGGCTACACGACGCCGCCGTTCACGCCCGGCCTCGCCGAGGCCAATCCGGTGGCGCGCATTCCGACGCTGGTGACGGACGAGGGAGTGGCGCTCGGCGATTCAACGATCATCTGCCTGCACTTGAACGAGGTGGCGGCACCGCGGACGCTGATCCCGGCCGACAAGCTGGCGCGGCAGCAGATGTGGGCGGCCTATGCCGTCGCCGACGGCGCGCTCGAGGCTCAGATCGCGATGCGGGCGGAGATGCTACGGCCGGTCGCGGTGCGGTCGGAGAGATTTCTCGAAAAGCAGCGCGTGCGCATCTGGCGGTGCTTCGATGCGCTGGAGCGCGACGTGGCGCACCTGGAGGGTCCGCTCGATCTCGCGCAGATCACGACGGGCATCGCCCTCGGCTATCAGGACTGGCGCGAATGGCTCGAAGATTTCAGGCCAGGGCGCCCGCGGCTCGCGGCGTGGTATGCGCAGCTCGCCGAGCTACCGTCGATGAAGGCGACCGAGCCGAAGGAAACGCCGACGGCGTGACGGACGGGCGCCGATCAGCCAGCGTGGCATTCCTGACGAGCGCGAGCCTCGGCGCGCTCGACCCTGCCGATCCCCAAGTCATTGGCGGTTACATCCGTCCAGAACGTGAGGAGCGGCAACTCCTCCTTCAGAATGGCGACGAAGCACAGGCATCGATCGGGGCTCATGCCGGCCGCCTTGCCCGCCTCGCAGCCCTGCTCGACAAGCGCGATCGCCTGACCACGCATGTAGAAGGCGGAACCGAAATAAAGCGCGGCCACGATACCGAGGAAATAAGCGATCTTCTTCATAGTGTTGCCTCTCCAAGGCCGAGCAAGGCACCGGGCCCGAGAAGGGTAAGGCAGCGAAGCAAAGATCGGATTAAAATCGACTGCTCAGAGCCGCGGCACGATGCCAACGACTGTCCAGCCGATACCGGAGAAGGCCAGCTCGGCGACAACATCGGGCTCGGCTGCCTCAGGATCGCGAGCTATGCCGACCTCGAGGGTGAGGGGGGCGGCGAGCCGGTAGCTCTTGATGTTGGCGAGGGTGAGCTTGTGGGAAGCGGGGCTGGTCGCTGTTGGCTCGGCCGGGCCGCCGGGCTGCGAGGGTGGAGAGCTGGAGGGTGGCTCGGCGTCGGTCGGCGTGCGGCCGGGCCGCCGGGCTCCGGGCTCGGCGCTGATGTCCTTCCAGACGCGACGCAAATCCTTGCCCTGGCGGACCATGCGGACCACGTTCGCTGGCGTGAGGATCTGGTCGATGGCCGCATCGGCGATCTTGCTGCTCAGGCTTTCGCTCAATTGTCCGGCGATGGCTGCGCCAAAAGGGCCGGCCCTCTGCTTGAGGCTTTCGATGGAACGCTGCATCTCGGCTGCCACGAGCGGCTTGGCGCGGGCGCGAACGCTGGCGAAGTCGATGTTGCGCTCGAGGGCAGCGGGATCATTGGCCTCGATGGCGTTGCGGATCTGGCGGGCCGTCCACGCCGGCCATGCCACGTAGAAGCAAAAGAGAGCCAGGACAAGTACGAGCCCAGCCGAGAGAATGCGCCACATCGATTTTTCCTCGCGTCCTGGGGCCGGCCGGGTCGATCTCGCCTGCAGGCGAGCCTGATGAGGGTTGTAGGCGAGGGTGGGGCACCATGCCAGCGCGGCTGCTCGGGCGACATTGTCCACGGTCTTGACCCTGGCGCGCTGCGGCGCGACGTGCGAATCACCTAGTGTGGCGATCGCAACAGACAATCGAAGGTCGCCTCCAGAGCCCATGGCCCACCGCAGCGCGCTCGCCAACGCTACGCCCCGCTTCGGTTCGGAGACCCCGTCGATGCACGAGGCCCAACGGATTCTCGAAAGTGTCTTTGGATACAAGAGCTTCCGTTTGGAGCAGGGCGCAATCATCAAAACGCTGGTGGAGGGCTCGGACGCACTCGTCCTGATGCCGACCGGCGGTGGAAAATCGCTCTGCTACCAGATACCGGCGCTGGTCCGGCCGGGGGTCGGCATCGTCGTCTCGCCGCTGATCGCTCTGATGCAGGATCAAGTCGACGCACTGAGAGAGCTCGGCGTTCGCGCAGCGTTCCTCAACTCGTCGCTGGAGGCGCGGGCTCAGCGCGAGGTGGAAGGGGCGATCGCATCCGGCACGCTGGACGTACTCTACGTTGCGCCCGAACGGCTGGTGCAGGACCGTACGCTCGACATGCTGGCGCGGTCGACCATCTCGGTGATCGCCATCGACGAGGCGCATTGCGTCTCGCAGTGGGGCCACGACTTCCGGCCGGAGTACCGGCGGCTCGGGATTCTCGCCGAGCGTTTCCCGAGTGTGCCGCGCATTGCGCTCACCGCAACGGCGGACCAGCGAACGCGCCGCCGGTTCGTGGCCAGCTTCGACCGTCCGAACATCCGCTACACGATTGCAGAGATGGGTTCGATGGGGGCGCGGGAGCGCCTTTGGCAGTTCATCTCGTCAGAGCATCCGGCGGATGCGGGCGTCGTCTATTGCCTGACGCGCAAGAGCGTCGAGGAGACGGCGCAGTGGCTTTCCCGCAAAGGCCGACAGGCGGTCGCCTATCACGGCGGCATGGCGGCGGACGAGCGGCGCATCGCGCAGCAGCGGTTCCTGAAAGAGGACGGGCTGATCGTGGTTGCGACGATTGCGTTCGGCATGGGCATCGACAAGCCAGACGTGCGGTTCGTCGCGCATCTCAATTTGCCGAAGTCGCTCGAGGCCTACTACCAGGAGACCGGCCGCGCGGGGCGTGACGGCGAGCCCGCGAACGCCTGGATGGCCTATGGGCTGCAGGACATCGTCACGCAGCGGCAGTGGCTCGCACAATCCGAGGCGAGCGAGGCCCACAAGGCCGTGCAGCGCCAGAAGCTGGACGCGCTGATCGGGCTCGGCGAGATGGCCGGGTGCCGGCGGCAGGCGCTGCTCGCGTATTTCGGCGAGACGCTGCCGGAGCCGTGCGGCAACTGCGACAACTGCCTCAACCCGCCGGCGACCATCGACGCGACCGAGCTAGCGCGGAAAGCGCTCTCGGCTGTCTATCGCACGGGCCAGGGCTTCGGCGTCGGCTACGTGACCGACGTGCTGACGGGCAAGGACGACGAGCGCATCCGCCGTAACGGGCACGACAAACTGACCTTGTTCGGGGTCGGCAAGGATGTCGGTGCGGCCGAGTGGCGGCTGCTGTTCCGGCAGCTCGTGGCCGCCGGGCATCTCGCTTCCGACGAGGAAGGCCATGGGACGCTCGGCCTGACCGAGAAGGCGCGCCCGCTGCTCAGGGGCGAAGAGACGTTTCGTATGCGCCGGCAGGCGATGGCCGAGCCCGACAAGAAGGCGTCGCGCACGGGTCGGGGCGCGAGCGAGGCGGCTGGGCGTGTGTCGTCGGCGGACGACGGGCTCTATCAGGCCCTGAAGGCGCTTCGGCTGAGGCTCGCTGCCGAGGGCAATCTGCCGCCCTACGTCATCTGCCATGACAAGACGCTTGTGGAGCTGGCGCAGAAGCGACCCGCCACCCAGGCGCAGCTCGGCGACATCATCGGGCTCGGGACGCGAAAGATCGCCCGTTACGGCGCCGCGCTGCTCGAGGTGATCGGGCAGTTCAAGCGGCATCCGACGCTGGAAAACCGGCTCTCGCCGACCGTGAACCAGACGCTGGCGCTGCACCTCGAGGGGCTCGATGCCGAGGCCATTGGGGCGCGGCGCGGCATCGAGGTTTCGACCGTGCTCGGGCATTTCGCCGAGGCGATCGAAGCGGGGCTGGTCGAGGCGCGGGCCGTGGTGGGGCTGGAAGAGGCCGAGATCGACGAGATCCTGGCTGCGTTCGAGCGGTGCGGGACGGTGGACAGCGGGAAGCTCGGACCGGCGCACTCGGCGTTGGATGGGCAGTACAGCTATGGGGTATTGAAGTGTTTGCTGGCGGATGTGGGGTAGGGGTTTCGCTTCGACCGTTTCCGAGACAGGTGAAGATCCGCGACATCATCGCTGACAGCAGTCCCGCTCCAGAACCAGACCGCTCTGACGTTATTTCGGGCGTACGATCGCATCGATTTCAAGCTCGACCTCATCGTCAATCACCGACATGAATTTCGTCATGTTGAATTGGCTTCGCAGGATGCGTGTCTTGGCCACGAACCGCTGAGAACCACGATCGTATTTGAGAGCCGGATCGTCGTGAGGAGCGATGCTGACATTCAGAGTGACCGGCCTGGTCATCCCGTTGATCGTTATCTCGCCAGATATTTCTGCAGCGGACGGCGAACGCGGTTTGACGACGAGGCTCTTGAATGAAATCACGGGCGCAACTTTCACGTTGAAGAAGGCTGCCCCCTTGAGCTCGTGCTCGACGTAAGCTTCCCCAGCCGTAAGACTGGCCGCATCGATTGACGCGCTGACCTTGCTTTTCTCCGGCGAGGCCGGATTGTAATCGAGCGTGCCACTTACTTTCGTAAAGCGTCCTCGTTGCGTCGCATATGCCATCTTATAGGCGAAGCGGACCTCGGTTCGCTTCTGATCGAACACATAGCGAGCAGCCTGAGCGGACGGCGCGGGGAAGACCGAAATAGAGGCAAGCAAGAAAAGACAAGAGTACCGCGGCATGCTTGGCCTGGGCTCGCGTCTCGAGATCTCAGATTCGGCACAAATGGAAGGCGCGCTACACTCGATCAGGCGCGTTATTTTCATCTCCAAGCCTTTCACTTCGGCGCATTTCCCGCGATATCTCGATTTTCTTAGAAAGCGTGTATTCGAGCGCTCAGTCTGTTTATCCAATTCGGATTCTTCTGCAGGATATCGCCTCCTCGTTTCATGAGGCCGATCAAGATTGGCGATAGTTTGTTCGAGAAATCGTCGATCCGATCCAATCAGCACGATAAAAAGCGCGGCAGCTCAGAGCAGAGTGTTTCATTACGTGGCCTGAGCTTGTCGGCCGATGGGTCCCGGTGACCCCGGTCTGCACCGGGGCAGGCAAGCACCGGGATGACAGCTTCATGAGCTTCTAGACTCTCCCCGCCCAACCTGCTGCGATAGGGGCATCTCATCTCGCGCACAGGAGCGCCGCCCATGATCATCGACTCACAGGTCCATGCCTACGAGGCGAACACGCCGAAACGGCCGTGGCATAGCGTTCCGAACTGGCCGCCGCATGTGACGGGCGACGAGATGGTGGCGGCGATGGACGCGGTGGGCGTCGACGGCGCGATCTTCATCTCTGCGTTCTCGCTCTACCAGTACGATGCGAGCTACGCGATCGAGGTGCAGAAGGCACATCCCGGGCGGATGGCGATCGTAAAGCCGGTCAATCCGGACGATCCGGCCGTCGAGGAGGTGATCGCCGAGTGGAAGAAGGTGCCGGGCGCCGTCGGCGTGCGCATCATGCTTTATCCGGAGGGGAAGCGCACTGCGACTGATCCAGGTCTCGACCGGATCTGCAAGGCGGTGGTGAAGCACGATCTGCCGCTCAACATGCTGTGTTGGGGCAATCTCGACGTCGGCACGGCGCTGGTCGATCGGCATCCCGACACGCGCTTCATCCTCGACCATCTCGCCCTCATGCAGCCGCGCACGCCGCCAGCGCCCGACAAGCCGTGGGCCGATCTGCCGAAGGTGATCGAACTTGCGAAGCGCAAGAACGCGGTAATCAAGGTGAGCGGTGCATGCACGCTGTCGAAGGAGGCGTATCCGTTCAACGATATCTGGGACCCGCTGGCGCGCGTGTTCGATGCGTGGGGCTTCGAGCGGTGCCTGTGGGGGACGGACTGGACGCGCGCTGCTGCCGTCGTGAACTACGAGCAAGCGGTGCGGCCGTTCGTCGAGACGAAGCGGCTCTCCGCCAGCGAGCGGGCGATGCTGATGGGCGGCGCCTGCGCCAAGGCCTATCGATGGGAGCCGAAGAAGGGGTAGGCTCTTTAAGTGGTCGCTGGCGACACCCCTGGCGGGGAGCCGGCCGTCAGCGACGGGGACTTTTGAGTGGTCGCTAGCGACACCCCTGGCGGGGAGCCGGCCGCCAGCGACGGGGCGTGCTTCGACCGGGAACACGAACAATCGTCAATACCTAATCACCGGCGCTAGGCCGCTGGCGCCGGGGCCTAGAATGCGCGGCAGCTCCGTCACGGCGTCGGCGAGGGCGATCTCGTCGGCGACCAGGGCGTCGAGGCGATCGTCGGCGAGGAGGTGGAGGGCGGCCTCGATGCGGCGGCGGTAGTCCCAGCGGGGGCGGTGGCCGGGTGAGATCTGACCGACCTGTGACGAGACGAGCTTGAGGCGCTGGCTGTGGAAGGCGCCACCGAGCCGGACCGGCACCTCGCGGTCGCCGTACCACGACATCTCGACGACGGTGCCCTCAAGGCCCGCGCAGGCGATGGCCGTGTTCAGGCCTGCGGCCGAGACCGAGGTGTGGAAGACGACATCGGCGCCAGCGGAGGCCTGCGAAGCTTCCGTCGCGAACTTGGCCCCGAAGCTCTCGACGAGGCCCCGGCGATCGTCGGCGACATCGATCACGCTGACATCGGCGCCGGGGATGCGGGCCGATAGGGCCGTGACCATGAGCCCGACGATGCCGGCGCCGACGACGACGATGCGGTCGGCCGGGCCGGCGCCCGAATCCCACAGCGCGTTGAGTGCCGTCTCCATGTTCGCTGCGAGCGTCGCTCGGCGGGCGGGGATGCCGTCGGGGATAGGCACAAGCATGCCGACCGGGGCGATAAACTGGTCCTGATGGGGGTGCAGGCAGAAGACCGTGCGGCCCGTCAGGTCGGCGGGGCCGATCTCGACGGTGCCCACGGCGCAGTAGCCGTACTTCACGGGGAACGGGAACTCCCCCTCCTGCATCGGCGCGCGCATCCGAGCCTTCTCGGCGTCGGGAACGGCACCAGACATAACCAGACGCTCGGTCCCCCGGCTAATTCCGGTGAACAGTGTTTTCACCAAAGCCGTGCCGGCTGCTGGCGCTGAGAGCGGCGCCGTCCGCATTTCCGCCACGCCCGGTTGCGTATACCAAATCGAACGCGCCATGCGTCTTATCCCCGTCGAGCGGCGTTGGGGTATGCTCGCATTCTCATTCATGGGTCGTTCAGCGGCCTTGTGATGGAAGAACGCGCCTCTCGAGACTGAGACCAGTGACCCGATCCCCCGCAGCAACCAACGGCCCCGCGCACCATGACCGATAGTGCCGATATCGCACGCCCGCTTCCCGGACGCGCCATTCTCGCCAATCCGAGCCATAGCGTACCGACTGGGCTGCAGGCAAACGCTGAGCTATCCCGCCGCCGCCGGCTCGTCCTCGCTCTCAACGTCGTTACGTGGCTCGCCATGATGTGGGCGGCGGCTGCGATCCTGGGTGCCGGCGGCTGGACCGTGCTCGACTACGTACTGCTGGCCTGCTTTGCGATCGGAACGCCGTGGACCGTGCTCGGATTCTGGAACGCGGCCATCGGGCTGTGGCTGCTGCATGTGCACAAGGACCCGGCAGGCGAGGTCGCGCCGTTCGCGGCTGCGGGAGACCTGCCGACGCCGATCACCACCAAAACCGCGATTTTCATGACGGTGCGCAACGAGGACCCGGCGCGCGCGATCCTGCGGATGAAGACGATCAAGGCCTCGGTCGATGCGACCGGACAGGGCGCCGCCTTCAGCTATTTCATCCTCTCCGATACCAACGTGGCGGATGTGGCCGACGCCGAGGCGAAAGGCGTCGCGGCATGGCAGGTCGAGGACAAGGACGGCGACCGCATCACCTATCGGCGGCGCACGGACAACTCCGGCTTCAAGGCCGGCAACGTGCGCGAGTTCTGCGACCGGTGGGGCCGCAATTTCGAGCTGATGGTGCCGCTCGACGCCGACAGCGTGATGTCCGGCGAGGCGATCGTCAAGATCGTGCGTATGATGCAGGCGCACCCAAGACTCGGCCTCGTGCAGACGCTGGTCGTCGGCATGCCGTCGAGCAGCGCGTTCGCGCGGATCTTCCAGTTCGGCATGCGCCACGGCATGCGGTCGTACACGATGGGGCAGGCGTGGTGGGTCGGTGATTGCGGTCCGTTCTGGGGCCACAACGCGGTCGTGCGTATCAAGCCGTTCGTCGAGGAGTGCGAGCTGCCGATCCTGCCCGGCAAGCCGCCGCTGGGCGGACACGTCCTCTCGCACGATCAGGTCGAGGCCACTTTGATGCGCCGCGCGGGCTACGAGGTGCGCGTGCTGCCGTTCGAGGGTGGCTCGTGGGAAGAAAACCCACCGACGATGCTCGACTTCGCCAAGCGCGATGTGCGCTGGTGCCAGGGCAACATGCAGTACGTCAAACTGCTCGACCTGCCGGGCTTGAAGCCGATGAGCCGGTTCCAGCTCGTCTGGGCGGTGCTGATGTTCCTCGGCCTGCCGGCGTGGACGTTCATGATCGGCTCGCTTCCGTTGTCGGCCTGGGAGGCACAGGGCATCGCCGACTACCCGACTGGTCTCGCGATCGGCCTCTACATCGTGTTCTTCGCGATGTACCTGAGCCCGAAGATCGCGGGCTTGATCGACGCCGTGCTGACCAAAGGTGGCGTGGCGACGTTCGGCGGGCCGCTGCGCTTTGCGGTCTCGGCGGCGATCGAGATCGTGTTCTCGTTCCTGCAGGGCGCCGTTTCGAGCTTCCGGACGACGGTGTTCATGATCGGTCTGGCGTTCGGTAAGTCGGTCGTCTGGGGCGGGCAGTCGCGCGATGCCTATGGCATCTCTTGGACAACGGCGGCGGAGAACCTGTGGCCGCAGACACTGTTCGGCGCGGTGCTGTGCAGCCTGCTCTACTGGATCTCGCCGGCCGCGTTCTGGTGGAGCCTGCCGCTGACCGCAGGATATCTGCTCGCCATCCCGTTCGCGGTGATCACGGCGTCGCCCGCACTTGGGCGGTGGATGCAGCGGAATGGCATCGCCGGCATCCCGGAGGATTTCGTGACGCCGAAGGAAGTGAAGGCGGTGCAGGGGGCAGCATGACGCTCACCCCGCTGCTCAGCGCATCTCCCGCCATACAGATTCACGCTTTCGCGGCGATGGCCGCGTTCGTGCTCGGTATCGTGCAGCTGGCGCGGCGCAAGGGCGGATCGTTGCACCGCGCACTCGGCTATACGTGGGCCGCAGCGATGATACTCGTCGCCGTCTCATCGTTCTGGATCAGCGAAATCAACCAGTGGAACGGGCTCAGCCTGATCCACCTGCTGTCGATCCAGGTGCTGGTGACGCTGCCGATCGCGCTCATGGCGGCGCGGCGCGGGAACATTCGCCGGCACCGCTTCAGCATGGTCGGCATGTTCGTGGGTGCACTGGTCGTGGCCGGCCTGTTCACGCTGCTGCCCGGTCGGATCATGCACGCCGTGGTGTTCGGGGGCTGACTTTCCATCCCAATCAGTACTGTCAGTAGCGCATCTGCCAACTCACGATCCGACCGTCGGCAACTTTGAAGAGGAAGTTCGCGGCGCTGGAGTAGCCGAAATTGTTCTGGTACCGCCCCGTGACAACCACTTCGTTTCCATTCGCCGTCAGTTGGGGGTTCGACACGCGTCCTTGGAGATCGATGATGTCGCTCTTGAGCCAGCGTGAGAACACCTCCCCGGATTTCTTCGCGCCGTCACCGTAGGCTTGCGTGGCGTCGGGTCCAAATGCGCTGCGGATGCGGTCGGCGTCGTTGGCCTCCATGGCGTCGAGCAGGGCCCGAACGATGGCGGCTGCCGTATCGGGATCGGCGGCGGTCTGGCTCAACGCTATCCGTGGCGCAGCCGACGCTGTAAGAAGCGCTACGACCAGGGCGCGGCGATTGACTATCATCGGAGACAACCTCCACACGTCATGATCCAGCCGCTACGTGCGTTGGCCGACGTACCAAGCGGCAGCCGCTGGGACGCCAAATACGACGACGAGCACGAGCAACTCGGTCAGAAAGGGAATGCCCGCGCTGAACATACCGACCAGCATGTTGCCGAGCGCGACGACGAACCAGACGGGAATGAACATCTGCGATGCGCGCTGGATCGACCAGGACGGGCCACCGAGAACTTTGGCCGCACCCAGGAAGATGCCCAACAAAACCAAGCCGCCAACAACCATCCGTAGCGTGTGCATTACGCTCCTCCATTCGTCATCCGAACCGCCGGATGATCAGACCGCAGCGAGAGTGTCTCCCACGTCGCGACGAGGATCATGACCGCCGACGCCAATGCGCCCACGCCGAGCGGCCAGAGCCATGCAGTCGTTGGAATCAGCAGCACGAGAAGGCCTATGCCGACCATGTGGGACAACGGCCAGCGGCCGGCTCAGTTCCGACTTGATGTAGGGTTTCATCCGAGGGCTTGAGCGACTACGGCGCGGGGCGTCAGGCGATCGCCGTCGCGCTCGATCATGCGCCGC
>LNDR01000408.1 GCA_001464755.1 Rhizobiales bacterium Ga0077524 | reverse complement strand
CCCGCCATGTCGAGGCTTACTCGGCCTTTGCGACCAGGCCGTACTTCTTGCCGATCAGCTCGGTCCACTTCTCAGCGCATTCCTTGCCGCACCGGGCGGCCCACTTTTTGAGCACGGACTCGTTCAGCACATTGTCACGCGTCTTGAGATCCGACTCGCTGGGCTTGTTCAGAATGAGCTTGCCTGGAGGACCTGCCGGACAAGCGCCTGTGCCGGTTGTGCAGAAGACGCCGTCCTCGGTCTCGAGCTGCGTTGATTTCCACGAACGCTCCTCGAGGTCCTTGGCGGCCTTCTGGATCAGGGCCTGCGTATCAGGCGAGAGCTTGTTCCACATGCTCAAGTTGGCGACCAGCATGCCAGCGGTGAAGCCGACAGGCAGCCGAAACAGCGACTTCGTGACCTCGGGCCACTTGGCCTTATAGGCCGGCATGGTGCCTGTGATCGCGCAATCAACGACGCCCTTCTCGAGCGCCGGCACGACCTCCGAGAAGGCGATCGTCACGCCGGTGGCTCCGAGTGCGGCCACGAGATCGGACTGCGATGTGCCCTGGACGCGGACCTTCTTGCCTTTGAGATCTTCGACGCTCTTGACGTCGTCACGGCAATAAAAATCCTGCTCCGGCCACGTGTGAGTGCCCAGAATGATTGCGTTGTGCTTCTCCTTCATGACCTTCTGCATCTCAGGCAGCCAGATCTCGGAGATGTCCTTGGCCATCTTGTAGTCGCGGGCCACGCCGGCAATATCCAAGGCCTCGACGATGGCGCCGCCATCCTCGACGTAGATCGGCAGGGCGAACACCATATCGAACACGCCCTGCTTCAGCAGGCGCAGGAGTTCGGTGCCCTTGAGATTGAGCTCGTTGACGGCCTTGACGTTCCCCTTGAGCTTGTCACCCGACAGCTTCGGCAGCTCGTCCGTGAAGAACGGCTTCTCGAGCACCTGATAGTTGGTCAGGAAGTTCCAAGTGCCCACGACGTTGAACGTCTTGGAATCAATATTCTGAGCGTTCGCGGTAGCCGCAAATCCCAGCGTTGCGGCAAACGCGGTTGCCGCAAGGAAACGACGCATAGACGACCCTCCCATTGAAGTCGGTCATTGACGAGGCCCCCGGCGGGACCTTGTCCCTACATTGAGCCGAAAATTTCTCGGACTGCAAGCGGAGTTAGGGGTGGCCGAGCAGGCAGTCGGCGCAAACTCTGTCTGGATTTCCGGCATGTTGCCGTGACATCGGGGCGCCGAGCGTGCGACAAATGTCGCCGTGGCCGATCGTTGCTGACACAAGATGAAGGTCATCCGGACCCATGACGCAAACGACAACCGCGACGCTGCAGAAGCAGCACCTGATCGATCCTGAGATCTGCATACGGTGCGGGACGTGCGAAGCGACCTGCACGGTTGGCGCCGTCAGTCATGATGATCGCAACTATGTGGTCGATCCGGAGAAGTGCAACGCCTGCCTCGACTGTATTGCGCCGTGCCCGACGGGATCGATCGACAACTGGCGCATCGTCGCGACACCATATGCGGTCGCGGAGCAACTGGAGTGGATGGAGTTGCCCGCGCAGCAGGCGCTGGGCGCAGCCGGCATAAGCCTGTCCGAGGCCTCCGAAGGGGAGGTCGGTGCCCTGATCGAAGCGGCACACGCTGGCGGTGGCGGGCGAGCCGTTGCGCCAGCTTCGGCGACGCGACCTGTCGTCAACCTTTACGCCCGATCGAATCCGGCGATTGCAACGGTCCAGGGGAATTTCCGCATCACCGCGCCGACCGCCGAGAGCGACGTTCGCCATATCGTGCTGTCGTTCGGAGAAGCTGCGTTTCCAATCCTCGAGGGGCAATCGATCGGCGTTCTGCCGCCTGTCACCGATCCGGACGGCCGACCCTATCCGCTGCGCCTCTACTCGGTCGCCTCGGCCCGGGACGGGGAGAAGCGTAACGCCAACAACATCGCATTGACCGTCAAGCGGGTGCCGGGCGGCTTGGTGTCCGAGTGGCTCTGCAACTTGAAGGTCGGGGCGCGCATCGCGGTCACCGGCCCATTCGGCTCGACGTTCCTGGCGCCCGATGATCCTCGCGCCAACATCCTCATGATCTGCACCGGCACCGGATCCGCGCCCTTTCGGGCCTTTACGGAGCGGCGGCGGCGCTCGGCACCGGCTGCCGTCGGGCGCATGATCATGTTTTTTGGCGCTCGAACACCCGAGGAGCTTCCGTACTTCGGTCCACTCCAGAAAGTACCGGCGCGCCTTCTCGAGCAGCACCTCGTCTTCTCGCGCGTCGAGGGGCAACCTAAGGAGTATGTCCAGGATCGTATGCGCGCCAACGCACTTGGACTTGCTCCGCTGTTGGCCGACGCTACAACGCATGTCTTCATCTGCGGCTTGAAAGGCATGGAGGAGGGCGTCGATGCAGCGCTCGCCGAGATCGCGTCGGGGGCTGGGATCGATTGGGCTGCGCTCAAGCCTCGGATGCGCGGCGAGGGCCGCTACCATGTGGAGACCTATTGAGGCCAATCGGCTCGACGTGTCGCTGCCTGAGAAATCGAGTGGGGCGCGCGCTCGGCCGGCTTGACGTAATCGCTCGGGTCGGGGCACGAGGTGTCTGCGAATGCGTTCCCGAGGAACCCGACCGATGTCACTGCGCCTGCCCACCATCGACGACATTCGTGAGGCCCATGAGCGACTGCGACCGCATCTCGTCGCTACGCCGCTGCTCGAGCATCCCGCGTTGAACGAGCGGGCGGGCGGTCGCGTGCTGCTCAAGTGCGAGAACCTGCAGCGGGTCGGTGCCTTCAAATTTCGCGGTGCCTACAACAAGATCTCGCAAGTCGACCGCGCGGCATTTCCGGGCGGCGTCGTTGCTTGCTCGTCGGGCAATCACGCGCAGGGCGTAGCGGCGGCGGCGACGCTGCTCGGGATCAAGTCGGCCATCGTGATGCCGGCCGATGCGCCCGCGATGAAGGTGGCGCGCACCAAGGCGTTCGGCGGCGAGGTGATCGCCTATGACCGGGTCAAGGAGGATCGCGAGGCGATCGCGGCGCGGCTTTGCGGCGAACGGCGCGCGGCTATGGTCCATCCCTTCGACGATTGGCAGGTGATGGCGGGCCAGGGCACCGTCGGTCTCGAGATCGTCAGCCAGGCGGCTGCCGTTGGGGTGGCACCCGATGCCGTTCTCGTCGCATGCTCCGGTGGCGGATTGGCGGGGGGCATCGCCACGGCGGTAAAGGCAAGCCTGCCGACGACGGAAATACTGACCGTCGAGCCAGAGGGCTTCGACGATATGGCGCGCTCGCTGCGTTCCGGCCGGCGCGAGCGTAACGCCCGGCTGTCCGGCTCGATCTGCGATGCCTTGCTCGCGGAGACGCCGGGAGAGACGACGTTTGCTGTCGGGCAGCAGGTGCTTGCGGGTGGTCTCGTCGTCAGCGACGATGAGGTGCGGGACGCCATTCGCTTTGCGTTCGCCGATCTCAAGCTGGTCGTCGAGCCAGGCGGCGCCGTGGCGCTCGCCGCCGTGCTCGCCAGACGCTACCCGACGAAGGGCCGGACGACCGTCGCCGTGATTTCCGGCGGCAATATCGACGGGGGGATGCTCTCGGCTATCCTCGGCGCGGCCTGATCCATGCGCGAGGATCGAGGCGGTGGGGCCGGTGGCACGCCGCCCGGCGATGGCCGCTCCGCTGAGCACTCGAGCGGGACAGCGACGGCCGGATTAGCGCCGTGGTTCGCGGCGCGCCTCGCATTGTTCTTCACGGCCCTGTTCATGGTGGCGGGAACAAAACTCCCTTACTTGCCGGTGTGGCTGCAGTGGCGCGGGCTTTCCACGTCCGAGATTGCGTTCGTGGCGGCCGCGCCACTTTTTCTGCGCATCTTCGCGGGCCCGGCCATCGCCATGGCTGCCGACCGATGGGGCAATCGCCGGCAGGCTACCATTCTCCTCGCGGCGTTGGCACTGGTCGGGGCCGCCCTGTTGGGCATCGCCGACGGGTTCTGGGCGATCCTCGCGGTGACACTGCTTGGCGCGCTTGCTGCGATGGGCCTGATGCCGCTCGCCGAGACCCTCGCGATGAGCGGTGTCCGGCGCGGGGGGCTCGATTATGGGCGCATGCGGCTTTGGGGCTCGGTCAGTTTCGTCGCTGTCGGCTTTGCTGCCGGAGCCGCGATCACGGCGTATGGACCCGGCTCCGTGCTAGCGCTGCTGGTCGTCGGCAGTGCCGTCACGTTTTCCGTCGCGCTGTTGTTACCGCCGGACCCCGAAGCCACCTCCTCGTCGGGCCGAAGTGCCACCATTGCGGCGATCGGCAAGTCGGCGTTGGCGCCGCGTTTCCTGCTGTTCCTGTTGGCTGCCGGGGCGGTACAATCCTCGCACGCGGTCTTCTATACGTTTGGCGTTATCGAATGGCAGCGGCAGGGCCTCTCCGCGACGTGGTGCGCGACATTGTGGGCGGTTGGCGTCGTTACCGAGATCGGCCTCTTCGCGTTCTCGAGATCGATCGCTGCCCGACTTGGGGCCGTCGGTCTGCTCGTTGCGGGCGCCGGCGCGGGTGTCATCCGCTGGGCGGCGATGGCGTTCGATCCATCGCTTGGCCTTTTGCTGCCGTTGCAGGCGTTGCACGGGCTGACGTTCGGCGCGGCCCACCTGGGTGCGCTGCATTTCATCAGCGCCCATGTCCCGCCCTCGGAGGCCGCGACAGCTCAGGCGCTTTACGCCAGCGTCACGGCGGGCATCGGCATGGGGCTCGCGACCTTGGCGGCGGGCCCGCTCTACGCCGCGCTGGGCGGTCAGGCCTACATGCCGATGGCGGTACTTTGCCTCGCCGGTGGCGCTGCGACGCTGGCGCTTCTGCGCGGCGTATCGAGGCAGAACTGAGGTGTGGACGCCCGATTGGCTCGGGTGCCGATCAGCCCCACAACGCGACAGGCGGTGGATGCATCATGCCGTTGGAGTAGGTGATCGCTGGCGAGCGGTCGCGCGCGAGCAGGAGAGGTCCATCGAGGTCGAGCCAGTCGGCGGTGCCGGCGAGCAGCCAAGCGGGTGCCATGGCAAGCGATGTCGCGAGCATGCAGCCGACCATGATACGGAGCCCGGAGTGCTGTGCCGCGCGAGAGATCGCCAGCGCCTCGGCGAGCCCGCCGGCTTTGTCGAGTTTGATGTTCACGGCATCGTAGCGATCCGCGAGGCTTGCGATATCGCTGCTGGTGTGCACGCTTTCATCGGCGCAGATCGGCACCAGCCGTGCGACGTGGGCGAGCGCCTGATCCTTGCCCGCCGGGAGTGGCTGCTCGATCAGCTCCAGTCCGGCCTCGCGGGCGGCGGCGAGTAGTGGAATGAGGTCGGCCTCGCGCCAGGCCTCGTTGGCATCGGCGACGAGACGGGCATCCGGTCGTGCGGCACGAACGGCTGCGAGGCGCTCCGCATCCAAGGGGCCACCGCCCAGTTTCAATTTCAGCAACGGCATATCGACGGCGGTCGTCGCGGCGGCTGCCATCTCGCCCGGTGTTGCGAGGCTCAGCGTGTAGCAGGTGAGACGGGGCTCGAGAACTGCCGGCACACCAAGCAGCGCGGCGGCAGACAGGCCCGCGCGCTTGGCCTCGGCATCAACGAGAGCGCAGTCGAGCGCATTGCGGGCTGCACCCGCTGGCAACTCATTCATAAGGCGTGAGCGCTCTAGCGGACCCGTTGCCGCAAAGCGCCGGATCGCGCCGACCACGCCATCGACCGTCTCGCCATAGCGGGCGTAGGGCACGCATTCGCCCCGACCCCGCGCGCCGTCGATCTCGACCGTGGCGACGACGACGATGGCCTCGCTGCGCGAGCCGCGCGAGATCGTGAACGCGCCCGCCACGGGGAACGTCTCGATCGCGACATCCACGAGAACTGGCGACATCGGAAGCCTCAGGCGGGGATGTTTCGGGCTCTGCGGCAAAGGCGAACGCTGCCGTCCGGCCAGACATGCTGTCAGACGACTTGACTGTCAGACGAGCTGGCCGCTCGCGTGCGCCAGAAACAGAAATGCACGCCCCGGATCGGAGATGACATGGCTTTGCGCCAACCGTCCACTCGGATCGCGCTGCTCGGCATCACGTAGGATACGCTGGAAATCGTGCTGGTAGCGCTCGATGAGTTTCCGAAAGCCGGCGTCGGATGCGAGGCGTTGCTGGACGTCGTCGAAGAGACCGCGGCCCTCGACCGAGTATATGCTGCGTACCATCACGCCGCGCTGGCCGGCGCGGAAGCGGGACCAGATTGCTGATGCGGTGGTCTGGTCGAGGGCACGTGCATAGCCCGCGAGATTGAGTTCGCCCACCGCGCCGTCGTCCTGCGACGCCCGCGCGAGCAGGTCGCCGAGCTTCCAGCCTTCGCGGCCTGCGTCGGCACCCGGCGGGAGCGCCGCGGGTGGCTTGTGGCCCCGCGCGGCAAGCTCGTTGGCAAGCGTCTGGGTAACGGATGAGATTGCTCGCCCGGCACCCGGCTGATGCGCCGTGGGGTGTGCTGTCGGTTGCGTGACATCCGCGCGTTGAGCCTCGCGCCGCGACAGGGTCGACAGTTGCTCCAGCGCTTTCAGCTGCTCCTGCAGGGAGTGTCGCATCGTCTCGGCCGAAGCGCGCGTCGCCTCTGGGAGGCGATCGAGCTCGGCTTTCAGCCGGCTCTGCTCCTGATCAAGCTCGGCCAGAGTACGCTTGGCGCGCTGCCGGATGTCGTCGTAGCCCGACGTGAACCGGTTCTGCATCGAGCCGATTTCCTGGCTTACCTCGCGCGAGATCGACTGAAATTTCTCGCGGAGATCGGCAACGGCGCGATCCGTCTCGCCGCCGGTTGCGGTGCGTAGCCGCTCCATCTCGGTCATGGCACGTCGCGATTGCTCTTCGACACCGCGCGCAAGCTGCTCGCCGGCCGAATGCGCACGGGTCTCGAACGTGCTCAGCGTGCCTTCGAGGGTGGCCGGATAGCCGCGCATGACCTTGTCGATATCCTCGGCCTTCGTGGCGATCTGCTCGAGCGTGCGGCCCAGGTCGGCCTGACGGTGCTGCAGGCTCTGGTCGATGCGCTGATTGGCCGATTCGAGTGCGCCGGCCGCCCGCATGATGGTCTGGCCTTGTTGATCGAAGCGGTTGGTGACGCTCGAGATCTGGCTGACGAGATTGTCCGACAGGTTGCGCAGCAGCTCGGCCTGACCGGCGAGGCCCTCGATCGCCTGAACGGACTGGCGCGTAACGTTCTCGCTGGCCCGGCGCACGGCGTGAACGCCATGCATGATCTGCTCATCGAGCTGTCCGGCCTGGTGGCCGAGCACTTGTGCGATCTCCTGGGCGTGCGTCTCGAGCGCTGTGGAGAGCGCGCGTGCCTTGTCGGCGACCGTGCTGTCGATCGCAATGGTCGAGCGCAGGATCGAATCGTCGAACAACTTGATCCGTTCGGAGAAGGCGTCGTCGAGGGCCTTTGTGCGCTGGAGCAATTGCTGATCGAGGCCGTGCTGGCGCGCCTCCATCGTGGCGTCCAGCGCGCGCGTGTACTCCTCGAGTACCGTCTGCAGCCCCTCGGTGCGGGCCGTCAGCGTGCCCTCGATCGCGTGAGCTGTCTCGTCGAGCATGCCCTTGAGCTGTGTCGTCCGTTGTCCGAGGGCCGAGTCGAGGCCGCCGGCAAATCCGTCGAAGGTCGCCTGCATCTCCTCGCTGTGCGAGACGAGCGTGCTTTCTAGCTCGGCCTTGCCGCTCTGCAGCGCGGCTGCGATCTCACCGGTGCGTGACTCCAGCAACCCCCTGATCTCGGCGGTGCCGCCTGCCAGAACGCCATGCAATTCCTGGGTTCGAGTGCCGACGGCAGTCGCGAGGTGCGTGGCGTTGGTCGAGAGGGATTGCTCCAGCGAGACCAGATTCTGCCCCGCCTGCTCGATGAACCGTGCCAGCTTGACCTGCTGCTCGGACAGCTTGTCGACCAGTGCCGGGATGTCACCGCCCAGCTCCTTCAGCGAGTAGCTGACGCGTTCGCTGGTGTTCAGCAGCGCATTTCGCTCGCCGGCAAGGTCCTCGAGCAGACCGCGAATGCGATTCTCGTTCTGCGTATAAGAGCGTTCGAGGCTGGCCACCTCGTTGTGGACCAGGGCTTCGAGCTCACCGGCCCGTCCGAGGGCGCGCGAAACGGCCTCGTTCATGTGATTGACTTGCCGGCGCACGGCCTGCCCGACCGAGGCGATCTGCTGCTCGGCCATCCGATCGGGCTCGGCAAGACGGATTGCCACCTCGGTCATCGCGGAGGACATCAAGCGCAGCTCATGTGCCCGCCAAACCAGCAGCGCTATGAACCAGAACATCGCAATCGGTAGAATGATGGTCGCGGCGAGCGTGATGGCTGTCGGCCGCGTCAACATCTCGAGGAGCGTCGGCGCGCGCTGCAGTTCCGGCGCCAGCATGGCCCATCCCAGGATCAGGCTGACGAATCCCCAAGCGGCGCTCGCAATCGCGGCAACGTGCATTGGCCGTTTGGAGGGCTTCTCGTGCAGCGCGAAGATCAGTCCGCCGATCGAAGGCAGGTCGTCGTTGGCGGCGACCTGGGCACGGGGCTGCCCGGCCGAGCGGCGTTTAGCGGTGCGCCGGCTGCTGGTCTCGGGGTTCGGGTCCGCGGAAAGGCCGGCCGCCGGCTGGGCCGCGGAGGCAGGTGCCGGCGGTGGTACGGGATTGCTCTGGCCAGCTGGGCCAACTTCCGGGGCTGCTCCAGAGGCTGGTGTTGGCAGATTGTTGTCGGATTTCCGCCCGACGGGCGCAGCGGCAGCCCTTGTTGGCGGCGGAGACGCGTCGGGGCGCTTAGCCGCAGCGCCCGGTAGAGGCGGTGGCACGGCGTCGGCCTTGGGTGGCTTCGGAGGAGCCGACGGAGCAGCCGACGCTGCGGCTTCGCCCGGGGCAGCGGGTGTGCCCTCGGCGGAATCCGTGCGTTTCGACGTCTCTTGCGGCATGACCGCTCACCCCCGCCGACGCTTTCGCGCCGCCCCATTCCCCGGCAGGACTTTGCAGACGGCTCCTGCGCATGCCCCGAAAGGCTCGCACGGCTCCAGCCTGCCCCCGTGTCCCCATCGTCGGCCGGTCTTCTCCCAAATGCTTGTACGATGCTTTTTGTGGCGAAAGGAAGATGAGCATCCACGATGTAGGATGGTTAATATGGGCTCTTTCCTGCGCCGTGAATTGATCCGACGGCTTTAAGCGGACTTATCCCCTTCTATGCGAACCTTCACGCGAGGTGGGCTGGTTGTCATCGACAGCCGTCGCGGGAAGAGGATCGAGTCATGGGTGCGATTGCGGAAGCGGTGGCATTCGAAGCGCCGGCCATCGAGCGAGCTCGGTCGCCGGTGGATCATGCGCATCTTGCCCGCTACACGTTTGGCAACAAGGCGCTTGAGCTGGAGGTGCTGAATCTCTTCGCGGATCAGGCGCCTGACACCCTCGAGCAACTGCGAACGGCGACGACGGAGAAAGCCTGGCGGGACGCCGCGCACACACTCAAAGGCTCGGCCCGGGCCGTTGGTGCGATGCTTGTCGGTGACCGCGCGGAGCAGGCGGAGGCACTGCGCACTTCACCAGACCCAGGCGCTCGCGCCCGAGCTCTCGCTTCGCTGGCGGAGGCGCTCGACGAAGCGCGCATATACATCGCCTCGCTGGGCAAGCAAGCCTGACGCGTCGTAGGCGACGACAGATGACGTGCCGCCTACGTCGGCCCCGGCCGCTCGCCAAGGCGGGATCGCTTGAAAATGGCGCCACCGGGAGCTAAATGCTGTCGTCGCGGCTGGCCCTTCGGCGCATGGGCGGCCAATGTGTTGCCCGGAGTGAGACGGGCTCTCGCGTGAAGCCCTGACGCCGGAAAGGTCGCCTTCGACACATGGCAAAGATCACGTTCATCCAACCTGACGGCAAGCAGCAGGTCGTCCAGGCCGACAAGGGCCTGACGGTGATGGAGGCTGCGAAGAAGGCTCTCGTGCCCGGTATCGAGGCCGAGTGCGGCGGGGCGTGCGCGTGCGCCACGTGCCACGTCTATGTGGACCCAGCCTGGATGCAAAAGGTCGGCAAAGCCAACGAGATGGAGGCGGATATGCTCGATTTCGCCTTCGATGTGCGCGACGAAAGCCGGCTGTCCTGTCAGATCAAGGTGTCGGACGCCCTCGAGGGTTTGATTTTGCGCGTGCCCGCCAAGCAGTTCTGAAGGGAATGGGGCGCGGTCGCCGACCGCGTTCCCTTTTGGGGCTCTTGTCGATGCAGGTTCGCTGTCCCATGCTCGGCTGAGAAGCCGACAGGGAGAGCGCCAATGCAACTCGCGAGTAGGACCGCCATTGTCACCGGGGCGGGGCAGGGGATAGGCCGGGCGACCGCGATCGCGCTGGCGCGAGAAGGCGCGGACGTGGTGTGCGCCGATATCAATCCCGGCACGGCGGCGGAGACCGCTGCTGCTGTGACCGCGCAGGGCCGACGCAGCCTGGCGGTGGCGGCCGACCTGGGCGACGTCGCGGACATCGATCGCATGGTTCGCGAAGCCGTAGCTGCCTTCGGCCATATCGACATCCTGGTCAACAATGCTGGCGTCACCCGCCGCGCCTACATCATGGATCTCGAGGAGAAGGATTGGGACCGGATCCACCGCGTCAACGCCAAAGGCGTGTTCTTCTGCCTGCAGCGCGTGGCTGCAGTGATGATCCCGCGGCGCTCGGGCAGCATCGTCAACATCGCTTCGGTCGCCGGCAAAGGGTTCCACGGCACGTCGAATGCGGTCTATGCGGCCTCCAAGGGCGCCGTGATCAGCATGACCTTCACGGCCGCACAGCAGCTTGCGCCGCACAACATCAACGTCAACGCGGTCTGTCCCGGCATCGTCAAGACGGCAATCGTCGAGGACCTGTTCCGAACCGTCGCGCAGAAAGAGGGTATCTCGGTCGAGGACGTTGAGCGCCGCGCCGTGGCCGAGGTGCCCTTGAAGCGTGCCAACGAGCCCGAGGACATCGCCGATGCGGTCGTGTTTTTCGCCTCGCGCGCCGCGCGCAACATTACTGGCCAGACACTGAACGTCGACGGGGGCCTTATTCCGGGCTAATCCCGAGTGTGCTGACAGCGATCCCTATCCCAACGGAGAGATGCGTATGCGAACCGTCAAGCAGATGCTCGAAGAAGCCAACAACGCGGTGCCCCGGATCACACCGGAGGAGGCGAAAGCTCTCGCAGGGCGCGCGGACGTACTGTTCCTCGATGTGCGCGAGCCGCCGGAGGTCGCGACCACCGGCAAGGTGCCGGGCGCACTCTCTATTCCGCGCGGGCTCGTTGAATTTCGCGCCGACCCCGAGTCGCCGCTGCACGACGCCCAGTTCGACCGGGCCAAGACCATCGTGGCCTACTGCGCGTCCGGTGGCCGCTCGGCGCTGGTCGGCAAGACCCTGAAAGACATGGGCTACGAGAACGTGCGCAATCTCGGTGGCTTCAAGGGCTGGTTGGATGCCGGCGGGCCGGTCGAGAAGGTCTGAGCAGCACCGGCCTCGATTTGCGGCGGACGACGCCAACCGGGTGGCGTCGTCCGCGGCACGCTGTGGCTAGCGATCCGAGGCTACCGATCCGGGGTTAGCGATCCAGCCACACGTCGGCGAGGTCCTGCGACAGGTAGTGGGTCGGCGTGAAATGCCACCCGCGCACCACCTTCGGCATGACCACGATGCGGTTGGTCCAGAGGAATGGAACCGAATAGGCAGTCGTGAGCACGTAGGCGTCGAGTTCGCGGGCGATCATGGTCCGCTTCGCCGGATCGAGTTCACGTCGCTGGCGATCGTAGAGTTCGTCGATCCTGGTATCCTCGTGGCCGGAGTAGCCGAGGGGGCTCGCCGCCTTCGACAGGAACTTGACGAAGTTCTGCGTAGGGTCGTCGAGGTAGTCGGAGATGAACTCCATCGCCACGTCGAAATTGCCCTTCGCCAGATTGTCGAGATAGAGCTTGGTCTCGAGCTGCTCGTGGGTGGCGTTGACGCCGATCCGCCGCCACTGGTCGATGGTGTAGATGCCGCCCGCAGTATAGCTCTCGATGCCAGCACGGTTCAGGAATTTGAAGGACAAGCCTTCGTGCCCAGCCTCTTTCAAGAGGCGCTGCGCCTCGGCCTTCGCGGCCTGGCCGTCCTTCCAGTAGCCCGGCAGCTTGACGAGCTCGGCCTCGGGGATCGCCATCAGAGAGCCCGGCCTGTTGACGCCTCCGGTGAAGCGCTGCGAGGAGACCTTGCCGAGTTGCTCGCCGCCCGTCCACCGGTCGATGGCGTGGCTGAGTGCTTGGCGAACGCGAATGTCGTCGAACGGCTTTCGCTTGGTATTGAAGATGATGATGTTGCCTGCGATCAGCGCCGTCTCATAGACGTTGACCTTGTCGCCCATCCGCTCGACCAGCCTGTCGCGCTCCGGCGGTGTGCGAAAACGGAACTCTGCGTCGAACTGGCCGCCGATCAACCCCGGCACCACGGCCGGCGACTTGACGAAGAAGGCCTTGAAGCCGTCGAGGTAAGGCAGATCCTTCTTGAAGAAGCCATCGAAGCGCTTGGCGGTCCAGTGCGAGCCACGGACGTGGTCGACATACTCGAAAGCGCCCGAGCCCATGATCTCCCGAGCGGGGTACTCGCCACCCTTCGCCAGCTTGGCGGCGCTGTAGATGCAGTTGAACGGTGAGGCGAGAAGCTCGAGAACGCCCGCGATCTTGTTCTTCATTTTGAAGACGATCGTATGATCGTCGGGGGTTTCGATGTCGCCGAAGTCCTCGTAGTAGGATTTGCGCACCGAGGTGACGCCTGCAGGCGGACGGATGATCCGCTCGTAGCTGGCCTTCACGTCCGCGGACGTGAGCGGCGAGCCATCATGAAATTTGACGTTGCGGTGGAGCTTGAACGTGTAGCTCGAACCATCGGGCGCGGCGACCCAGCTTTCAGCGAGGTCGCCCGCTATTTTCGGATAGTTCTCTGCATCGATCTTCAGGAGCAGCGAGTAGTGCGGGAGTACGGGATGCACCATGCCGAAGGTGATCTCGGCGTGACAGTCGTAGCTCGGGGGACTCGAGACGACGGCGAACGTCAGCGTGCCGCCACGCTTGGGCGTACTGGCGTGAACTGCCGTTGTGGGGAGCGTAGCCAGCCCCAGGACGGTCAAGGCCGACGCGAGTTTACGAGGCGTGAATATCAAGGAGGTCTCTCCCATTCCAAGTATGTGGAGAGGACATGCTGGCAAGCCCAGGTCGCGACGACAAGTCGCAATTCGCGTTGATCGCGATCAGCCGCCGGCCTGCGCGCGCTGGGGGCGAATGAACCTCCTGCGTGGGGGTAGCTGCAAGCCACCCGCATGGGTGGACAGCGCGGCGATGCGAGACGCGACTGGCGGATGGGTCGAGAACAGTTCCTCGAAGATATCCTCCTCGTCGAAGCTCGACGAGATCATCATCGCCGACATCGTATCCGAGGCTCCGGGCACATAGTCGTGGCCGGAGATCTTGGCGAGAGCTGAGATCAGCGCGTCGGGGTCCTTGGTCAGCTCGACCGCTCCGGCGTCGGCCATGAACTCACGGGCACGGGAGATCGCGAGGCGCGTCATGATCGCGCCGACATGGGTCAGCGCGAGCGTCGCGGCCGCAACCAGCAGAGCACCGGCCACGGCGACGAGGGCCGGCGCGCCAAGGCCGCCGTTGCGGTGATGACCGCGCACACCGAACCCGCCGGTATCGAAGTCGCTCGACGACCAGGAGTTGCCGCGTCGCTGATTGATCAGATGGGCAACGAGGCTTCCGCCGAGGGTAATGCCGCCAGCGAAGATCAGAGCGAACACCATGAGTCGCACGTCGCGATTGCGGATGTGCACCATCTCGTGGGCGAGAACGGCATCCAGCTCGCGCGGGTCGAGCGTCTCGAGCAGCCCGCGCGTGACAGCCACGGTCGCGTCGTCTGGCCCGAGGCCTGCGGCGTATGCGTTGAGTGCTTGCGTCTCCATGATCTCGACGCGCGGCATCGGCAGGCCGGCCGCGATGGCCAGCCGCTCGACGCGCTTGTAGAGATCGGGTGCCTCGCGGCGGGTCACGGGGCGTGCGCCGGTCGCGGCGCGGATCATCCAGCCGTAGAAGTGCCACGCGAGCAAGAACCAGACGGCCGTCAAGACGACGGGAACGAGCCAATTGTCGAGGGTACGTGCGGCGGCAGTCGCCATGATCCGGTCGAACGCGGCTGCTGCCGAGACGGGTGGCGACGACAGATCAAACAGGTATGCGACGGCCGAGAAGGCAAGGCAGGCCGCAAACCAGTAGGCCGCTATCAAGGCCCCGAAGCCGGCGAGAAGCAACGCCGACTTGAACGTATTATCGCGGATGTGGCCGTAAAGGCCGTTGGTCGGCAGCATCAGCGATCTCTTGCGGGTCTGAGGTTTCGGTGTGCCTCGATTGCTCAGAAGCGCACGGCTGGCGCCGCCTCGAGTTCCATGACGGTCTCGCGCGGTACGGCGGAGACGTCACGGGCCTCGAAAGCGAAGGTCGACGCGACGAGGTTTGCCGGGAACTGCTCGCGGGTCGTGTTGTATTCTGTCGTGGCCGCATTCAGGAACCGGCGGGCCGCAGCGATCGTGTGCTCGATGTCGCTGAGTTCGGTCTGGAGCTGGGTGAAGTTTGCGGACGCCTTGAGGTCGGGATACGCCTCCGCGATCATCATCAAGCGGCCGAGAGCCTGGCCCAGCATGCCTTCGGCTTGGGCTTTGGCGGGACCCTCCGGAGCAGCGACAGCGGCGGCACGTGCCTTTATGACGGCCTCGAGCGACGTGCGCTCGTGGGAAGCGTAGCCCTTCACGGTCTCGACCAGGGTCGGCACCAGATCGTGGCGCAGCTTCAACTGGACGCTGATGTCGGCCGAGGCTTGATCGCAGCGACGCCGCAGCGCCACCAGCCGGTTGTAGACCGCGACAACGGCGAGCACGACCACCGCGAGCAGGGCGAGGATGACGACACCATAGCCGAATGCAGAGAAAGACATTGAGGACAACTCCCCGTTGAGCGACGGGAAGAGGATAGCTGACGCGGCTTAAGGTCTGCTCTAGGGACACGGTTAACGAAGCCTTTCAGGGTGACTGAAAACCCGCGCGATGAAACCGCAGATCTTGTCTCGGCTGGCGGAGTGGGCCATTAGGTCAGCTTCTCATTCCGGGCCCCGAGCTGGGCTATCCGACGCGAGGACCTTTCGCATGGCTGAAGACATGGGCGCATCGGCACCGATCGAGACCGACTGCGTTATCATCGGTGCGGGCCCTTGCGGCCTCTTTGCCGTCTTCGAGCTGGGCCTGCTCGATATCCGCGCGCAGCTGGTCGATATCCTCGACCGGCCGGGCGGACAGTGCGCCGAACTCTATCCGGAGAAGCCGATCTACGACATTCCCGCGCTCCCGATCGTTACCGGACAGGGGCTGGTCGAAGCGCTGATGGAGCAGATCAAACCGTTCGAGCCGACCTTCCATCTCGGCGAGCGCGTCGATGCGCTCGAGCGTCTGCCTGATGGGCGGTTCCGGTTGCGCACGGATCGCGACAAGGCGTTCATCACCAAGGTCGTGGTCGTTGCGGCCGGCGGAGGCTCGTTCACCCCGAAGCGGCCGCCGCTCGACGGTATCGAGGCCTACGAGGGCAAAAGCGTCCATTATTCGGTTCGGCGCATGGCCGATTTCGAGGGTCGAGACATTCTCATCGTCGGCGGTGGCGACAGCGCGCTCGACTGGACGATCAATCTGCAGCCGATCGCCCGTTCTCTCACCCTCATGCACCGCCGGGACGAGTTCCGCGGCGCGCCGCACTCGGTCGAGAAGATGCGACAGCTCGTGGCCACAGGCGCGATGCGCCTGGTGATCGGCCAGATGACAGGGCTCGAGGGTGCGGACGGTGCGCTCTCCGGCGTCAAGGTGCGGACCAAGTCCGGCGAGGAGATACTGAAGGCCGATCGCCTGATGCCGTTCTTCGGCCTCACCATGAAGCTGGGCCCGCTGGCGGATTGGGGGCTCAATCTCGACGAGAACCTCATTCCGGTCGATACCGAAAAATTTGAGACGAGCGAGAGGGGCATCTTCGCCATCGGCGACATCAACACCTATCCGGGCAAGCTGAAGCTCATTCTGTCCGGCTTCCACGAGGCGGCCCTGATGGCGCAGGCCGCCAATCGCATCATCTACCCCGGCAAGAAGGTCGTCTTCCAGTACACGACGTCATCGTCGAGCCTGCAGAAGAAGCTCGGCGTGCGCTGAGCGGGTCCTGCCTCAAACGGCCCCGTGCCGTTACGGCTGATATCGCCAGAACGGGACCTCGGCCGTGCCTTGGATCTTGAAGCTCTCGGTGCGGCTGTGGGGCGGACGCAGCCCGGCCCGCATCAGCTTGGCGATGTCGCCCAGAAGCTCGTCCTGCTCCACGTACTCGTCGTGGCCGAAGCAGAAATAGCAGGTGGTGATTGCAGAGATGTCGATGGTGTCGATGCCGGTGGCGATGACGGGCTTGCCATCGACCACGTCGCCGGCTCGCGGCTCGTTCTTGTGCACCTTGCGCGAGGCCTCCATGGCGAGGTCGCTCGACGAGGCATAGAGCGTGAAGCCTTCGGCGAGCGGCTTGATCTGGGCGGCGAGGTTCTGGAACTCACGCGTGCCGACGTCGGGAGCGGCCAGGATGACCTGGCTGACCTTGGCGCCCGACGTTTGCGGGCCGATGAACTGGCTCAGAGCATTGAGAAGGGGAACATTGCCCATGCTGTGCGCGACGAGATGCACGTGCTTGACGCCGGTTCGCGCGATGACGACATCGAGAAACGATCTGAGATGCGTGACCGCGAGGCGGGCGCTCTCCTGGTCGTAGGGGTAATCCTTGAGTTGCCCGGCCGATGGCCAGCTGTAGAGGAAAGCCGAGCCGAACGGCACGATGGCGCCGTCCTCGGCGCGCGGCGTGCCGAGGTCGTAGGCGATCTGGGCCGTGCGGTAGAGGGCATCGTCGAAGCCGACGCGATAACCGTGCACGTAGATGAAGGCGTGGTCCTTGTAGTCGCCCGCCTCCGCCATGTGCCTTGCGACGGCGGCGAGGAACGCGGCTTCGTCGGAGTAGATCTCCAGAAGGTTCGGCACGATCACGAAATGGCGGCCCGGGTCTCCCTCGGGGGGGATGCGTAGCACGTAGCGATCCCACCAGCCCGGTCGCTGGATGGAACCCGAATCCCGCCGCACCTTGCGCGGCACAGTGACGACGGCTCCGCCAAGTGCCAGCGCGCCCGAGTCCTGCCAGGAGAAGGCAATTCGCTTTGGCAGATCCTGGCGCGCACGGTTGGTGCCAAAGAAGACTTGGACGGGCGTGCAGGTGTTGTCGACGACACAGGCGAGCGGCGATGCAGCGGCGGCGCGCGGCGTGGCCGCGGGAGGCGGTACGGGTGGCGGGGCTGCTTCTGGCGGTGCGCTGGCCACCGGCGGCGGAGGAGCCGACCGCGTCTCGCGACGCGCTGCCTCGGCGCGATCTGCCCCGGCCCGTCGACGCTCGTCCTCTGCCTGCTCGATTTCGCGCCCTTGGCGCTCGAGTTCAGCTTGGCGTTCGGACGCCGCACGGTCGGCATCGGCGGCGACGTCAGGCTGTGACGGTGGCTCGCTCGCCGGGGACGAAGGCTCCGCCTGTCGCGAGTAGGAGCGTCGGGCCGCTTTTTTCTTCTTCTTGCCGCCACTGCGGGGAGCTTCCGCGACGGCATCGGTCGCCGCGCGTTCACGGATTGCGTCCTCCGGTGCCTGTCGGCCATAGATCTCGAGCACGGCCCTGGCGCCCGCCACCCGCTGATACTCGAGCGCAATCTCGGTGAGGAAGCGCCCTTCCGGCGTGGGGTTGATTTCTCGCGTCCGCTCGCCGGCGAGCAGGTTGATCGGGCGACGTTCGTTGTGCTCGGGCGGGTCGACGTACCGGACGACCACGTTGTCGAGGCGCACGCCTCCTTCGATGGTTTTCAGGCGAATGGCGCGAAAAGCACCCTTGGTATCCGACAGGTCGACGGTCTGGGTGCCCGTGCCGAGATCGACATCGACTGTCCTGAGCAGCACCAAGGCATCCTGGGCCTGCACGCGCACCGGCAGCAGGAGCAACGCTAGAAATACGATGGCGCCCTTCAGCAAGAACCGCATGGCGTCCTCCCCCTCGATACTGGTCCGCCTCGCATCGTATCACTCGTCCCACCGGGTGATACGATGGCCGCTGCGCAAGCTGCCTACGCAACTTAACCATCTTTCCGTGACAAGGGACGCGGTCGCCCACGCGGTATGCCGTCGCATGACGTGCCCGGGCGGACGGTCTCAATCCCGGTCGGCCTCGCCGCCTTTGCGCGCGTGTCGCCGATCCTCCTCGGCAACGCGTGACAGGTCAGCGTCGAAGACGATCCGCTCGAGGCCGGAGAGCGCGACGAAGCGGCGTCCGCGTGCCCTCCCGATCAGGGTAAGGCCTGTCTGTCGTGCCAGCTCGACGCCCCAGGCGGTGAAGCCGGACCGCGATACCAGCACGGGAATGCGCATCTTGACGGTCTTCAGGACCATCTCGGAGGTGAGGCGCCCGGTCGTGTAGAAGACCTTGTTCGACGGCTCGATGTCGTTGAGCAGCATGTAGCCGGCAATCTTGTCGACCGCGTTGTGGCGCCCGACGTCCTCCATGTAGAGCACCGGCCGATCCTCCTCGCAGAGCACGGCGCCGTGGATGGCGCCAGCCTTGAGGTAGAGTGAGGGGGTGGTGTTGATCTTGTGCGTCAGCGCGTAGAGCCAAGACGTCTTGAGCCGCGCGTCCTTCGCGAGCTGGATGCCCTCGATTTCCTCCATCAGGTCGCCGAACACGGTGCCCTGGGCGCAGCCCGAGGTCTGAACCTTCTTTTTGAGCTTATCCTCGTAGTTGGTCTCGACAGCCGTACGCACCACCACGGTCGCGATGTCCTCGTCGTAGTCGACGCCAGTGATCTCGTCCTCGGGGTGCAGCATGCCCTGGTTGAACAGGTAACCGACGGCGAGCAGCTTGGGATGATCGCCGATGGTCATCATCGTCACGATCTCCCGGGCGTTGAGAAAGAGCGTCAGGGGGCGCTCGGCGACGACGTCCGTCTGGACGGGCTTTCCCTCGTGATCGATGCCATCGACCGTCGCGAAAAGCCGCGAATCGTCCAGATCGGGGCGGATCTCGAGCTCTTTCACCTTGTCGGTCTCCTTGTCACCGGGATGCCCACCGGCATTTACGGTCTCTGAGCCCGGCGCCTGCACAAGGACTGGTCCAGATGACTTCCCACGTGCGTTCTGCCATAAAGCGCTGAATCGCGATACCCGAGTGTGGCAGTCATGTATTCTGCGCCTCGATCTCCCAGTCCAGAAAGGCAGGCCACATGGCCGTTACGCAGAGCCAGGTTCTCGACGCCCTGAAGCGGATCAAGGGGCCGGATCTCACGGGCAACATCGTCGAGCTGGGGCTCGTATCGGAGATCCTGCTCCGTGACGCCAAGGCCTACTTCTCGATCACCGTGCCCGCCGAGCGAGCGGAAGAGCTCGAGCCGCTGCGGCAGGCCGCCGAGAAGGTGGTTCGCGATATTCCCGGTCTGCTCGGTGTCACGGCGGTACTGACTGCCGATGCGAGCGGCGGCCGTCGGGCGCCGTCGGGTGCAGCCGTTCCCGAGAGCCGACGCGTGCAGGAGGCGCGCACGCGCAGCGGTGGTGGAGGGGCGCACGAGCACACGCATGGACACTCACATGACCATGGCCATGGACGGCCGCGCACCGGATCAGCCTCGGGGGCTGCCGCTCCAGTCCAAGGCGGCGCTCGACGGGTAGCGGGCGTTCCCGGCATCCGGCATCTGATTGCCGTCGCCTCCGGTAAGGGTGGCGTCGGCAAGTCCACGACCGCGGTCAATCTGGCGCTGGCCTTCCAGGCGAATGGGCTGAGGGTCGGCATCCTCGATGCGGACGTCTATGGACCGTCCCAGCCGAAGTTGCTCGGGCTCACGGGGCGCCCGGACGCCGGCTCTGGCAGCAAGCTGAAACCGATGGTCGGGTACGGCCTCAAGTGCATGTCGATGGGCTTCATGGTCGACGAGGCGACGCCCGTCATCTGGCGCGGCCCGATGGTCGTGCAGGCACTGACGCAGATGCTGCGCGATGTCGACTGGGGCGATCTCGACGTGCTTGTGATCGACATGCCGCCCGGCACGGGCGACGTGCAGCTGACCATGGCTCAGCAGGTGCCGTTGTCGGGCGCCGTGATCGTCTCGACGCCGCAGGACCTTGCGCTGATCGATGCGCGAAAGGGGCTCAACATGTTCCGCCGCACGGACATCCCTGTGCTCGGTATCGTCGAGAATATGAGCTACTTCATCTGCTCGAAGTGCGGCGAGCGCCACGAGATCTTCGGGCACGGCGGGGCCGAGGCGGAAGCCGAGAAGCTGGGCGTGCCGTTCCTCGGCGCCGTGCCGCTGCATATCGATATCCGCCGTCGCTCTGATGCCGGCGAGCCGATCGTCGCAACGGAGCCGGGAAGCGTCCATGCCCAGGTCTTCGCCGAGATCGCGGCCAAGACCTGGGCAGAGGTGCTGGCCGCCGAAGGCAACCGGCCGGAGCCACCGACGCTGACGCCGGTCGATGACAACACGGCGCTCGATGTCGTGTTTTCCAAGGAACGTTATCGGCTTGCCGCCGAGATGCTGCGGGTAATGAGCCCGTCAGCGGAGGTGCAGGGCCATTCACCGGAGCAGCGGGTGACTGTGGGCGGAAAGCGGAATGTGCGCATTCGCAACCTCGCGCCGGTCGGCAACTACGCAGTGCGCATCGCTTTCGACGACGGTCACGACACAGGCCTCTTCACGTGGGACTATCTCGAACGCCTGGGGCGTGAAAGAAATGAGCGGTGGGCCACGTATCTGGCCGAGTTGAAGCAAAAGGGCCTGAGCCGCGACTGAGGAGATGGTAGAGCCATGAGCAGGGATCGGGATCAGGGCTCTGCCCTGGTCAAGCGAGAACCAGGAGCGGCAGTCCCCTCGACCGCGTGGTGCGCCGGCTGGCTCAGCCTGGTCGTTGTGGCTCTCGCGTCCTCCCCCGCCCTTGCCCACGATGCATCCGGGGCGGCGGGTGGGTTCGCATCTGGTTTCGCGCATCCCTTCGGCGGCCTCGATCACGTTGTTGCCATGGTGGCTGTCGGGCTCTGGGGCGCCTTTCTCGGACCTCCCGCGGTTTGGGTGCTGCCGGTGGTGTTCCCGGTAGTGATGGCGCTTGGCGGTATGCTCGGAGTGGCTGGTGTCCCAATTCCCTCGGTCGAGATCGGCATTGCCCTGTCGGCGGTGGTCCTCGGCCTGATGGTGGCCGGCGCCCAGCGGCCGCCGGTGTGGATCGCCGCGCTGATCGTCGGTGCGTTTGCGATCTTCCGCATGGGACCGAGCTTCCCGGCAATGCGAACGCACTCGCCTACAGCGCCGGGTTCGTCATCGCGACGGGGTTGCTGCACTTGGCCGGCATCGCGCTCTCGCTCCTCAAGAGGTGGACGGTGGGCGAGTGGGTCGTGCGCGCTGGCGGGGTTGCGATCTCGGCGGCAGGAATCGTGTTCCTGTTGCGCTGAACGGTTCATCGAGGCTCATGTCGCCCGCCCGAGCATGACGATCGGCGTGCCTTCCCAGACCAGCTCGACAACGGGCGCAAAGCCGAGGCGCGCGTAAAAGCTCCTGTTGCGGGAATCGCGGCCCGTGACGAGATGTACGCCCGGCAAGCGCGCTACGCGTGCGTCGGCCATGAACGCCTCGATCAGCCGCGAGCCGACACGCCGACCGCGCGCCTCTGGGGCCAAATTGATATGCAGGTGCGCTGGATACTGCGGCGTGACGTGGCCCAGTTCGCGATAGAAGCCAATGTCGGCGAAGCGCGGATCGGCGGCGGGGTCCTTGTGCGCACCGACGATGTAGCCGAGGAGGACACCGTCGCCACCGACGGCGACATGGGCCAGCTCGGGCCAGTGCTCGAGGAACCGCCCGAGCCACCGCTCGCGAAACGCGAGACGCGCCGCCGCAGTCGGAAACGTCTTGGTCAGGCTCGCCTCGAAGAAAACCGGGTCGAGTTCTGCGGTACGGAGCGGCCAATTGTCGAGGGCTGTCAGCCGCTGGATGATGGCGCCGCTATTTGTGTCGTCGTCCGTCGAAGGGGACAAGCACCAGCCTCCACGTTTGTCTCGCTCTTGCGAAGCCAAGTCGTCCCCAAGCTACGGAGGCATGCGCGCCGCGTCCACGGCAAGTCTACTCGTGCGGCGGGCTGACAGGTCGGCGGGCTTGAGCGAGGATGCGCGCTCGATCGATCAGCTGGAACTCCGCATGACCGAGACCGTGTTCTTCACGCCGGGCGGCTACCGCTATCTGCCGTTCCGCTTCCAATAATTCGAGCGGCCTCATGGCGGAACCTGGTTTCGCCATCGAGCGGGCAACGCTGCGTGCTGCTCGAGCGGCTGCTGTGAGGATGACCGCGCCGCTGCTCACGGCATCACGCGACCTAGACCTAGGAAGACCGACATGCCTTGCGGTGACGCGGTGTCCGGCGTGTCGGGTCGCGGGGCGGGCGATGCGGTGCGATAGCGCGGCTTTTGTCGGGGGCTGGTCCCCCTGCCAGGCCCCTGAACACGCGAGAGAGGCGATGCGAGGGGATCGCTGACGGCGCGTCCGTTGCTCTGGCGGTTTGCTCGTGAATCTCTGAGCCAGCGAGGATTGCGGAAGGGTAGCGCAACCGTCGACGGGGCCGCCTCCAGAGATGATACGATGGCGCGGTCGCTTTCGGGGACGGCGATGGCAGACTCGGGTTCCATCGCGTGCCGAGGTGGCTCGGGAGCCGCTTCCGCTGTCTCTTCTCGTGACCGCGAGGGTATAGAGGCAGGCGCCGAGGTGACCGGCGCCAAGGGCGCTGCCATCTTCTCTGCCAGCAAGGCGGCGCGGCTAGGGGGCGGATCGATCGTGGTGTCACGCGAAAGCTCGGTGGCCCCCGTGGGCGCTGCAGTGCCGACGTCCTCCAGCACCGAGGTCACTGGCGCAAGCGTTCGTGGCTGTCTTGAGGGCGGCTCGTATGGCCGGTGAATGTCACGCCAGGCCGCGCGGAGGGAATAGGGTGGCGGCGGGGCCGGGTCCGATGCTTCGCTAGAGAACGCCGCAGGTCTCGAGCCAAGCGCTCTCAGGTGCGGCAGCACGAACGGAAGCGAAGCAAGGGCGATCAGGAGGAGCGTGAGGAGAGCCCAGCGTTGTCTGGCGGGCCGGCTCTTCGATAGGGGGCGCAGGTCGCTGTCCCTGGGATCTGTCGCAAGGGAGGTCGGCCCGGGCTCGATCTCACGGCGACGGACCCACAATCCTCCGAGCGACCTCGCATGGGGTCGATTCGTGGTCGGGCGAAGACGGGGGAAGGCCATCCTGGGTTCCGTCGGACGCTCACTGCAGGTAACGTCGAGACGCAACCGGCTGCCGTTTCGACAGCAAATCACCTGTGGATATCTTATAGATCATCAGGGTGCGTAAAGCCAGGGCGAAGCTGGTGACGGCGCGGCAATCACTAAACCTGTCGTTCGGACCCACTTCGGCGATCCCTCGGTGTGGCGCGAACCATTGATTGTCCTGGATTGGCCGATGGCGCTACCAGATCTTGTGGTTCTGGCGCAGAGTAGTTTCCATTGGCTGGCGTGCGAGGAGCGGACGAAAGTATGAGCGGGATGAGCCGAGCAGGCGACGTGCGACTGACCGTGACCGGTTTCCGCAAGCTTGCGGCCGGCCGGCTCGATTGCGAGCCGTCAGAGGCCGTGTTCGATCCGCGGACGGGGAAGGCCTGGGGCCGCGGCGATTGGGACCTGAACCCAGAGCTGTTGGCGGATTTCGCGGCGATGCCGCCTGCCAGGCCCGCAGCCGTGTTAGTCGGCATCGTCGCACGCGAGGAGCTGACGGTGCTGCTGACTCAGCGCACGCATACGTTGCCGACGCATGCCGGCCAGATCGCATTTCCGGGAGGAAAGCTGGAGGCCCACGATGCCGGGCCGATCGATGCCGCTCTCCGCGAGTGTGTCGAGGAGGTCGGCATCGAGCCACATTTTGTGGAGCCGCTCGGCTTCCTCGATGGCTATCGGACAGGGACAGGCTTTACCGTCGCCCCCGTCGTGGCGATCATCCGCCCTGGCTTCGAGCTGCGGCCCGATCCCCGCGAGGTCGACGAAGTCTTTGAGGTGCCGCTCTCGTTCCTGATGGACGAGGCCAATCACCAGAAGCACGCACGCGATTGGCGGGGCCGTCAGCGCCATTACTATGCGATGCCCTATGGCGAGCGCTTCATCTGGGGCGCCACCGCCGGTATGATCAAGAACATGCATCAAAGGCTGTTTGCCTGATGATCCGCATCGTAATCGAGAACATCCTGCTGTTCCTGCTGCCGACGGTCGCCTACGCGATCTATGTCGCCGCGACCCGAGGTAACAGCCGGAAAGGCATCTTCGACGAGGCACCTCTCGCCTGGCTGATGCTGGCGGGGTCGGTTCTCGTGCTGGGGGTGCTCGCGACATACGGCTCGGACACCCGGGGAAAGCCGGGTCAGGTCTACGTGCCACCCTCGATGAAGGATGGGCGGATCGAGCCGGGCCAGATCAAGTAGTATCGCCGGGCGCCAAAGTTGCGCTCCCCCGATGTGCCTGGACGCTCATGACCGAGAACTCCGATACGTCCCGATCCGCGCTGCCGTCGCTGGCAGGCGCGGCGTGGCTTTCCGAGCCGGCGACCCGCGCCGTACTCGCGGCTCTGACCAGTGCCGGCTTCGAGGGTCGCGTGGTCGGTGGCTCGGTGCGCAACACGCTGATGGGGATTGCCGTCAGCGACCTCGACATTGCCACGCCCGCGACACCCGACGCCGTCGTGCGAGCCTGTGCGGCAGCGGGCCTCGCCACCGTGCCGACGGGCCTCGAGCACGGCACGGTCACAGTGGTGGCCCGGCATACGCCGATCGAGGTGACGACGCTGCGGCGCGACGTATCGACCGATGGCCGTCGGGCGACGGTTGCCTTCACGACCGACTGGGCCGAGGACGCCCGCCGACGCGATTTCACGATGAATGCGCTCTACTGCGATGGCGATGGCCGGCTCTTCGACTACGTCGGCGGCTACGACGATCTCGTCGCGCGCCGCGTCCGCTTCATCGGCGATGCGGATCAACGCATTGCCGAGGACTACCTGCGCATTCTGCGCTTCTTCCGGTTTCATGCAGCGTATGCGAGCGGTCCTCCCGACCCGGCCGCGATGGCGGCCTGCGCTCGCGGACTGGGCGGCATCGCGCGGCTTTCGGCCGAGCGCATAAGAGCGGAGCTCGTCAAGCTGCTGGTTACCCCCGGTGTCGTCGGAGCGGTGCGCGCCATGGTGGACATCGGCTTGCTGACTGGTCTCCTCGGCGTGGCGCCGCGACCAGACGTCATGGAGAGCGTCGTTGCGGCTGAGGTGCGCGCCGCGTTGGCCTCCGATCCCATGCTGCGCCTTTCGGCCCTTGCGATCGCGACCGACGACGACATAGACCGTGTAGCCGATCGTCTGCGTCTGTCGAACGACGAGCGCAAGGCTCTCCTGGTCATCGACAACGCCGCCGTCCACCAACTGGGTTTGATCGACGCGCGCAACGCTCGACGCATCGCCTATCGCAATGGTCCCGAAAAGAGCCGCCGCCTTGCGCTCGCTCTCGAGGCGATCGAGCCAAGCCGCGCCGCCGAGGCTGTCCGTCTGCTGGCAACGGCGACCACGTGGCGTGCGCCCAAGTTGCCGATAGTGGGTGCCGATCTGATCGGCCTCGGTATGAAGCCCGGTCGCGAGGTCGGACACGTTCTGGCTGAACTTGAGCGCTGGTGGGTCGAGCACGACTTTCCGCCCGTGGAACCGACCAGGGCGAAGCTCGAAGCCCTTGTGGCGGGCGTCCTCGGGAAATGAGGGGGGGTACCGTCTTCTGAAGCTCCATGAAGGGCCGCTGACAGCAGGTTGACGCGCATCAAGCCACCAAAGCGCCAGAACGCCTTCGATGGAGGTGGTCGCTCGCTCTCGAGAACGGAGGCCTGCAATGTCGACGCATAGGTTTGCCGATCGCCGAGAAGCTGGAGAAGAGCTTGGCCGACGGCTGCTTGAACGCGAGTTCGATCGTCCCGTGATCCTTGCGCTGCCGCGCGGTGGTGTCCCGGTCGCACTCGAGATCGCGCGCGTCCTGCTCGCGCCGGTCGATCTGGTCCTCGTCAGAAAGATCGGCGTGCCCGGACATCGCGAGGTGGCAGCGGCGGCCGTTGTCGACGGCGGCGATGCCGAGATCGTCTATAACACCGATGTCATGCGTCGGGCCCGGCTCAGCGAGGGGGATATTGCGCGCGAGGCCGAGGTGGAGTTGGCCGAGATCGAGCGCCGCAGGAAGTCGTATCTGGGGGGGCGTCCACGAGAGCGCCTGGAAGGGCGGACCTTGATCGTGGTGGACGATGGCATTGCTACCGGCGCAACGGTGCGGGCGGCACTGACGGCTCTGCGAAGAAAAAAGCCTGCCCGATTGATCGTCGCGGTGCCCATCGCGGCGCCCGATGTCCTCTCGCGTCTGCGCAAAGCGGTCGACGAGGTCGTGTGCCTCGAAACGCCCGACCCGTTCTATGCGGTCGGCGAGCACTATCGCGATTTCCACCAGGTCACCGACGCCGAGGTGATGGAAGCCCTGGACGAGGCAGCGACGCTCTTGCGCCAGGACGCAGACGGGCGCTGACGCAAAAGCGAACCAAGCGTGTCTATTCGGCCGTCAGCAGCCGCTTCCTGAGTTCGGCCTTGTGCACTTTTTCAAGGGTCGAGCGCGGCATCTCCGTGACGACAAAGACCTCACGCGGCACCTTGAAGTCTGCGAGCCGCTCACGGCAAGTGGCGATGATGCGCTGCTTGAGATCGTCGTGTTGTGCGGGTTCAACGCCGGGAGCGGCAATGACGAAGGCCACCGGCACCTCGTCGAGCATGCGGTGTTTCTGGGCGACGACGGCGTTCTCGTAGACGCCGGGCACAGTTGCGATCACGCGCTCCACCTCGGATGCCGCGACGTTCTCACCGCCGACCTTCAGCATGTCCTTGTCGCGATCGGCGAAGGTGAGCCAACCGTCGGATTCGAGACGCACGCGGTCGCCGGTGACGAACCAGCCTCGCTCGACGAAACTTTCGCGCGTTGCCGCCTCGTCGCCGAGGTACTCGAGGAACAACTGGATGCCGCGCCAACCGCGGCACTCGAGTAAGCCCGTCTCGCCGGGCTCGACGAGGGTGAGGCCATCGTCGCGCAGCACCCTGATATCGTAGCCGGCGGCCGGCCGGCCCGTGGTCATCGGCCGGTTGCGCTGCATGTGATCGCCGATGATGCCATGTGTGATGGTCTCGGTCATGCCCCACCAACCGATCGAGCGGATGCCGAAGTGCGCATCGAACGGCTGCTCGTTGGCGTTCATTCCGAACATGCGGAACGAATGCGACTTCGGGCGCTCGTGCTGCATCACCGCCTTGCAGAAGAACGGTAGCATCGAGGCCCATGTGCAGCTGTTGCGCACGGCCACGTCCCAGAAGCGCGAGGCCGAGAACCGGGGCATGAGCACCACCGTTCCGCCGGCCCACATCGTTGGCAAGATCGAGTACGTCCGGGCATTGGTATGAAATGACGGCATCTGCACGAGGTGGACGTCGTTCTCTGTGAGGCCTTCATGCACCGCGGATGTCTTGGCGCCCCAGAGCGCGTTGCCGTGTGTCCACAGCACACCCTTCGGTCGCGATGTGGTGCCGGACGTGTACTGCACCGAGCCGTGCCGCCAAGGATCGGGCGCGAGTCCCGGCAGGTCCGCGGGTTCGCCGTCGAGACGCGAGAAAGCCGCGTCGGGTCTGGGCTTCAGCTTGGCGGACGGCGGGGCACCATCGACGAGATGCTCGGTGACGGCGAGCCATTTGATGCTCTTGGCGGCGCTCGCGACCAACGCGGCAAGCTCTGGTTGGGTGATGGCCGCGACCGCCCCGCAATTGTCGGCGAAATAGGCGAGTTCGTCCGCCGAGGAACGGGTGTTGGTGGTGACCACGATCGCACCGATCCGGGCGCAGGCGAACCACAGGAATTCCAGCTCCGGCGAGTTGTCGAGATGAACGAGCACCGAGTCGCCCGGCTTGATGCCGCGTGCGTGGAGGCCGGCCGCCACACGCAAGACTCGCTCTCGGAACTGCCGGTAGGTCCAGGTTTGGCGCTTGCCCTCGAACGGCTCCCAAACGAGGAAGGCATGGTCGGGGCGTGTATCCGCACGATAGTCGAGCAGCCAGTTGACGTCACGACCCGCGAACGGATGAATGATCTGATGGCGCGCGTCTCTCGTCGAAAAAGGCATGGGCGTCTCCGCGGTCGCATCGGCCGTCCGTGATGCTACGCAAAGATGCTATCGCCTGCCAACATTCGCCAGCCTGGCCGGCGCGGCGAGTTGCCAGATCGCACTCGGTGGCTCAGCCTCGGCCATGTCGGAGCCTTTACGGGGGAGCAGCGCATGCCGGTTCACTACTCACAAAATGACGCGGTTGGCGTGCTGACGCTGAGCCGACCTGCAGCGCGCAACTGCTGGGGGACGGACTTCTCGGAGGGGCTGGCTCGCGAGCTCGACCGCCTGGAGGCCGATAGCGCCGTGCGTGCCGTGATCATCACCGGAGACGAAGCTGGGCGCGCATTTTCGGCTGGCGCCGACCTCAAGGACCCGGCGACCCACACCCTCGAGACGATGAGCGACTTCTTCTCCGAGCTGCCAAAATGGAGATCATTCGTCGTCCGCCGGCTCGACCAGTTTCCGAAGCCATTGATCGCTGCCGTCAACGGCTATGCCATCGGAGTGGGGTGCATTCTGACCTACTGCTGCGATCTGATCGTTGCCTCGGAGCGTGCCGAATGGCGCCAGCCGCAGGTCTCACTCGGCATCATTCCGGCGTTTGGCGGCTCTGTCCGCCTCGCCCGATGGGTTGGGAAGGGGCAGACCATGAAGCTCTCGATGGGTTTTCCCCTGGATGCGACCGAGGCCTATCGCATCGGGTTGGCGCAGTGGCTGGTGCCGCACGCCGAGCTGATGGCGAAGGCGCACGAGGTGGCCGCGCACATCGCTGCCATGCCGCCGCTCGCGACCCAACTCGCGAAGGAGAGCCTCAATCGTGGCCTCGATATTCCGAATATCGATGACGCCTCGTGGGTCGACGCCTACCGGTTCATGGCATTGGGCTTGACCGAGGAGGCGAAGGCGAAGCACGAGGCCTGGCGGCAGAAGGGTTGAGGCTCGACAGCTCATGCAACCTGGCGAGACGGCAAGCGCCAATCGATTGCAAGGGCTCGGCTTCCCCCCTAGCATGACGTCGATCTCAATCCAGTCATGCCTCCGTCACGAACCCAAGGGGTCGCAATGGCCAAAAAGCACAATGTCCTCATTCTCGGCGCGTCTTACGGCTCGCTGCTCGGCACCAAGCTCGCCATGGGCGGTCATGATGCCACGATGGTTTGCCTGCCAGCCGAAGTGACCGCCTTCAATACCAACGGCGCCATCGTGCGGATGCCGATCAAGGGGCGCGAAGGCCTCGTCGAGATCAATTCCAAGACGCTGCCCGGCAAGCTCGGCGCCGCCGGCACCACGGACGTCGATCCGGCCAAGTTCGACCTCATCGTGCTCGCCATGCAGGAGCCCCAGTATCGCTCGCCGGGCGTGCGTGAGTTGACCGAGAAGGTCGCGAAGTCCGGCCGGCCCTGCATGTCGATCATGAACATGCCGCCGCTGCCCTATCTGAAGCGCATTCCCGGGCTCGACACCTCGGGCCTGCGCGCCTGTTTCGCCGACGCGACGGTTTGGGACGCCTTCGACCCCAAGCTGATGACACTGTGCAGCCCCGATCCGCAGGCCTTCCGTCCGCCCGAGGAGCCGGTCAACGTGCTGCAGGTGCGTCTGCCGACCAACTTCAAGTCGGCTCGTTTCGAGAACGCCGAGCACACGCAGATCCTGAAGGACCTGGAGGCCGGCGTCGACGCCGCGCGCTTCGAGGTGGACGGCAAGGCGCTCGAGGTTCCGGTCAAGCTCAAGGTGCACGACAGCATCTTCGTGCCGCTCGCCAAGTGGGCGATGCTGATCGCCGGCAACTACCGCTGCGTCGGCAAGGACGGGATGCGTCCCATCAAGGAGGCTGTGCACGCCGACCCCGAGACGACACGCAAAGTCTACGAGTGGGTGGTGAAGCTCTGCGTCAGTCTCGGCGCCGATCCGAAAGACCTCGTGCCGTTCGAGAAGTACGCCAATGCGGCGCTTTCGCTCGGCAGCCCCTCGTCTGCCGCCCGGGCGCTGGCAGCCGGTGCGCCCAACATCGAGCGTGTGGACCTGCTCGTGAAGAGCATCGCGGCGCAGCGCGGTGAGCGTCTTGAGGAACTCGATCGGACGGTCGATCTGGTCGAGGGCTGGCTCGCCAAGAACCGCGCGGCGAAGGGCTAGCTGCAGCGACGAAGGGGCTGGGCCTCCCAGCCCCGTTTTCATTTCACGGCCGGGAAATACTGCGGGGCCTCGCGGCGGTCGTGGAGGCTGTAGTCTCGGCTGACGAGGCAGAGCTGGGCGGCGCTGACACACGCATCGCTGGCCACGAGCCGGAGTGCGTCGTAACCGATCGGGCGGTTCTCGACCGGCCCGACCCACGCGAACTCCTTCGCCCGATAGACGCTCTCGTAGATTTCGCCGCCCTCGCCTGCCGGCACCGGCTTTGTATGGCTGCGGACGACGATGACAAAACGCTCGGGCTGGAGCAGGGGGTCGTTGTAGGCAACGCCCTCCATCTGCGGGACGACGCCGCCACCCTCGCCCCCTTCCGCGATCACCGGACCGACGCGCAAGCGATAGTCCTCGAACACCGCGTTGCGGCCCGCCGATTGGGCCTTGTGGTGCGTTCCGTTGGCCCGCCAGCGGACGAGCGAGCCCTCGTCGGCCCAGATCTGATGCGACAGCAGGGTCCGAGGCCGCGCATGGCTCTTGTAGCGGTCGAGAAAGATGACGCCGCCGTTCGCCTCGAGCACGGGCCTGAGGCTCGCCGCGATGTCGAGATAGCGGCTCTCCTCGCCAGGTTTCGGGGTCACCTCGAAGAAAAGCGCGATCATGGTGGCCTCGATCCTTCAAAGGGCACGCGTGCCGTGCTTACGCACTCAGACGCCCGGCCTGCTCACGCAAACTCCATGATCACCGCATCGACGGCGAGGCTGTCGCCGGCTTTGGCGTTGATGGTCTTGACCACGCCGTCGCGTTCGGCGCGGAGGATGTTTTCCATCTTCATGGCCTCGACGACAGCGAGTGCGTCGCCCGCCTTCACCTCCTGGCCGGCGCCCACGTGGATCGCCTTGACCAGACCCGGCATGGGGCAGAGCAGGAGCTTCGAGGTGTCGGCCGCGACCTTCTCCGGCATCAGCGCGACGAGTGCAGCTTCGCGCTCGGTATAGACATGGACCTCGGCACGAATGCCGCGGTGCGCCAGCTCGAAGCCGTTGAGCAGGGTCTTGACCTGCACCGAGATCTCATTGTCGCCGACGCGCCCGGTCCACACCGGCTGGCCTGGCCACCAGGCCGAGACGACCTCGACTGGCCGCGCCCCGTTGCGGCCCTCGCCGACGAGCGTCACGTTCAACGCGTGCTCGCCGCTCGGAGCGACCTCGAGCCGAACCTCGGCACCGGCGATGCGCACCACGCGGCGTTTGGCGAAATGCACGGCATCGCCGCCGATCTGATGGCTGATCTGGCGTCGTCGCGCGTTGCTCAGATGATCGATCGCGGCCGCGACGATCGCGAGCGTCTCGAGATCGGCTCCTGCGGCGGTGCGTGGCACGAAGCCCGAGGGATATTCCTCGGCGATGAAGCCGGTCGACAAGCGGCCTTCGCGCCAGCGAGGGCTCTGCATCAGCGCGGTGAGGAAGGGGATGTTGTGCTGGATACCGTCGATGTGGAAGGCATCGAGCGCCTCGGCCTGCAGGTCGATCGCCTCGGCGCGCGTCGGCGCGTGCGTCACGAGCTTGGCGATCATCGGGTCGTAGAACATCGATATCTCGCCGCCTTCCGTCACGCCCGTGTCGTTGCGGATGGTGAGACCGTTCGCCGAGCCCTCCCGAGGCGGCTGGTAGCGAACCAGGCGACCGATCGACGGCAGGAAGTTGCGGTAGGGATCCTCGGCGTAGATGCGGCTCTCGACGGCCCAGCCCTCGAGCTTGATATCGGACTGACGGAACGGCAGCTTCTCGCCGGCCGCTACGCGGATCATCTGCTCGACGAGATCGATGCCGGTGACGAGCTCCGTCACCGGGTGCTCCACCTGAAGGCGCGTATTCATCTCGAGGAAGAAGAACGAGCGGTCCTGGCCGGCGACGAACTCGACCGTGCCGGCGGAGTCGTAGTTGACGGCCCTAGCGAGCGCCACGGCCTGCTCGCCCATGGCTTTCCGCGTCGCTTCGTCGAGCAGTGGCGACGGCGCCTCCTCGATGACCTTTTGATTGCGCCGTTGGATCGAGCACTCGCGCTCACCGAGGTAGACGCAGTTGCCGTGCTTGTCGCCGAGCACCTGGATCTCGATGTGGCGCGGGTTGACGATGAACTTCTCGATGAACACGCGGTCGTCGCCGAACGAGGACTTGGCTTCCGAGCGCGAGCTATCGAAGCCCTGCACCACCTCGTCGCGGGACCAGGCGATGCGCATGCCCTTGCCGCCACCGCCGGCCGAGGCCTTGATCATGACGGGATAACCGATTTCGTCGGCGATCCTGATCGCCTGCTTGGCATCGCCGATCTCGCCGAGATAGCCGGGGACGGTCGAGACCTTCGCGGCCGCGGCTGCCTTCTTGCTCTCGATCTTGTCGCCCATGGCCGCGATCGCCTTGGGGTTCGGACCGATGAAGACGATACCCGCCTTGCCCAAGGCCACGGGAAAAGCCTCGCGCTCGGAGAGAAAGCCGTAGCCGGGATGCACCGCCTCGGCGCCGCTCGCCTTGCAGGCGGCCACGATCTTGTCGATGACGAGGTAGGATTCGGACGCCGCGGGCGGGCCGATGTGAATTGCCTCGTCGGCCATCTCGACGTGGAGCGCGTCTCGGTCGGCGTCAGAAAATACGGCGACGGTCCTGATCCCCATCTTGCGGGCGGTCTTGATGACCCGGCATGCGATCTCGCCACGGTTGGCGATCAGGATCTTCTTGAACATGTGATTTCCTCGAGCCCCCTCGTAATGACGGCGGGGGTGTCATAGGGCACCCGCCGGAACGAGTGCAACCGGTTTGCGGGCGGCGCGGTAGCTGCAACTGGCCTTCGACGTGGTGGCCTTAACGGTGAGCGAGCCTGACAGGGTGCCGGCAGGCGAGCCAGAGTCATGTCAGGTTGGGGTGAACGCGACCGATCTGCGAGAGGACCCGCTGACGGACGAGTTCGATGGCGCTGCGCAGGTTGTAGTATTCCTCCGAGAAGCCGAGTGGCACCGGAATGAGGCTCACGGCCCGGTCGATCTGCTCGATCTCGGCACGCGGCACGGCGAGCGATACCATCGTCGGGTCCGACGTGATCTGGCCCTCCAGCACCTTGAGGCGCGAATACCAGTAGAGGAGGCGCCGTTTGACCCGCCACTTGTAGATCAGCGGCACGACCTTGATCATTGGGATCAGCAGGCCGGCAACGGGCACGGCGAGCACGATCATGCGCTCGATGAAGGTCGCGAACCAGAACGGCAGGAACCGTTTGAGGAAGGACGGCCCCGCTTTGTAATAGCGCTCGACGTCCGGCGCGAGTTCAAGCTCGGGATCGACCGGTTGTGGAAACTCGCCGAAGCGATGCAGCAGTCCGCCCTTGCCGTGCACCTCGCGCATGGCGTCGACCATCAGGCCGGACAGCGCGGGATGGATGCCGGTACGCGCGACCACGGCGGCAACCGGCGCCACGAGCGCGATGTCGCGATCGGGCATGTTGCGCACCAGATCGAAAGCGCCACGCGGCAGTTGAATCGTTTTCAGATAGGGCATGTGCCGCGTGTAGGCCTCGGCCTGTGCGAAGCTCATGAGCTTGATCGCGGAATCGCGGACGAGCGACTGCACGATCGGCGACTCGGGCGCCATCGCCAGGAACACGGCGTCGAGATCGCCAGCCCGAAGCGCATCCGCCGCCGCTTTCCCGGTCAGCGGCGAGAAGGTCGTATTGGCATCCTCGACCTCGTTGCTCCGGAGAAGGGCCATCGCGAGGTGGCGCGTGCCGCTGCCTTCGGGGCCGATGCCGATGCGTCGGCCTTTGAGCTGGTGGAGCATGTCGATCGTCGCGGTGTCGCGATAGAAGACCCAGAGCGGCTCGACGAAGGCACGGCCGAGAGAGACGATGCCGCGCGGCGTCTCGCTGCTTTGCGCGATGCCGCCCTGCAGCAGCGCGAGATCGATCCCCGAGCCTGGGTCCGCAAGCAGCCGCATGTTCTCGATCGAGCCGCTGGTGGCTTTGACGCGGAGCGTGATTCCGGAGCGCTCCAGAACCTCGGCGTACTGCTTGCCGAACCTGAAGTAGGCACCGCTCGTGCCGCCCGTGGCGATGGTGATCACCTTTGGCGGCGCCGGGTGGACCAGCTGCATGAGGAACCAGAGCGCAGCCGTCAGAATGACTGCGGCGGGAAGCGCCACGATAAGGATCTCCCGTCGATCCCAGATCGCGATGCTCTTGGCGGGCACGATACGCGTGCGAGCGGCGCGATGCTGGCTCCCTGGCACTGTCATGCGCGTCTTCTTCCCACCACTCCGCCCACACCCTGAAAGGGCCGCGCGCGAGTTTACGCGCAGCACCTGTCCCCGAGGGGGCAAGCAATGCGAATTCGTGGCAATTTGATGACGGAGTGTTCGGGGCGATCCGAGCGGTGCGCTCAGCCCGAGAGAGCGCGCTTCATCTTGGCAACCGCGCTGCCTGGGCTGGTGAGCACGGGACACCGCACCTTGGCGGTCACCGCGTCGTAGGCGATGGATGTGGAGAACTGCGCGAGAAGGATTGCGTCACATTCCGCGAGTTGGGTCGCAGCCTCGGCCATCAGCGCGTTATGGCGTGCCGCATCTCCGGCCTGCAGCGCCCGCATCGCATCCGGTTGGCAGACCGCGCGCAGGGTAACCTCCTTGCCCCGGTCGGCCGCAAGGGCGCGCATCTCGGCCTCGAGCATCGGCACCGAGCGCTCGAATGTGGCGACGAGGCCGATCTTGCGGCCGGCCTCGAGCGCCTCCTCGAACATCGCCTCGTTGGGCTTGAGAACCGGCATCGGGATCGCGCGGGCGACGGCCTCGATCGCCTCGCCGAACGCCGAGCACGTAAAGAGGATGCCGTCTGCTCCAATGTCGCGGGCGTAGTCGCCGAGCCGGTCGAACCGGTCGAACATCGCTGGCGTCAGCTCGGCGGCCTGTCCACGATCCACGGAGAGAGAATCGTCGAGGAGATTGACCCGCTCTGCCTCGGGCCAGAGGCGCCGAAAGGCTTGCTCGACCGGATCCATCGCGACCTGAACGGCGTGTACAAGGACGATACGCGGTCGCTTGCCGGGCTCCATGCTGCTCTCCATCTGGATCGTGATGATGCCGGCCCGGTGAGGACCGTGGAGAGCCAGATTAGCAGCCGAAAGAGGCGGCGTCGCCGCCTCTTGATCTGTCAGGCGGCGCGCTTGGCGGGCGCCGGAAGAGCGGTTGCAGCAGCCAACGCCGCGGTAACGGACGGCTGACGGCTCTTGCCTGGGACAAACGACATCTGCCAGTGCGCGATGCAGTAGGGCCGACCGAGCACCTGTTGTGCGCCGCAAAAATGAAATCCATCCTGCCGTGGATCGCCAACCGGCCAGCGGCAATCGGTGGCTTCAAGGTCCAGAAGCGTCTTGCACTTGGCTGTTTTCTCGGCCATGACCACTCCCTTTACGTTCTCTAAGCTGTAACTGTCACAGAAGAGATAAGCACGACTTTGATGCATTGCAACATGAAACTTGTGCGGCGCAGCAGCGCGCTCGCCAGAGTTGGCTCCAAAGATCGTGAAAATTCCGCCGAAGCTCGGCGATCAGGCTAGAAACCGCGCCCTCAGCCGCACGAAATCCTCGACCGCGCCCTCGAGACGGGCGAACGCCGCCTCGTCCTGGACCAGTGACAGCACGATCATTCCGCGACGCGCCATGTAGACGCCTCGGTCCAGCAGATCGAAGAAGAATAGCTCCTTGAGGTCCTGGTTGCCTTGATCGGCATCGACCTCGTCTCGAATTGTCCCGTCGCGGAAGTGCACCGCCATCATCGAGCCGCGTCCCGTGAACTGCATGCGGGCGCCACCCTTTCTCGCGATCCCATTCAGCGTCTCGCGCAGGCGGTCGCCGCGTGCGTTGACCTGCGTCACCGCCTCCGGCGTCGCCACCTCGGTCAGAGCCGCGAGGCCAGCGCTCATGGTCAATGTATTGTTGTTGAAAGTTCCGGCGTGCGGCAGCCCGTCGGGTCTAGCGGGATCGAACAGCGCCATCACGTCGGCGCGTCCACCGAAGGCCCCGAACGACATGCCGCCGCCGACATACTTGCCGAGGGTGGTGAGGTCGGGCTTCACGCCGATGACGCTCTGCAAGCCGCCCGGGGCGAGGCGCGATGTCATTACCTCGTCGAAGATCAGCAGTGCACCGGTCTCGTCTGCGATCTGACGCAGCCCGGCGAGGAATTCGGGCGCCGCCGGCACGCAGCCCGTCGAGCCGAACATGGGCTCGACGATAATGCAGGCGAGATCGTTCGCGTTGGGTTGGGCCAGCGCACGGACGCTCTCGATGTCGTTGTAGCGGGCGACGAGCATAGGGAAGGGCACGTTGACCGGCGAGCCGCCCTTGCGGAAGTAGAGCACGCCGCCATGGTAGCCGCCGGTGAAGACAAGCACCTTCGACCGTTTGGTGAAGGCACGAGCGAGAGAGATCGCCATCAGGTTGCCCTCGGTGCCCGAGTTGGTGAAGCGCACGCGCTCCATCGACGGGAAGCGGGCCGTGACTGCCTCGGCGAGAAGGACCTCGTGCTCGGTATGGCCGCCGATGTTGACGCCGAAATCGAGGGCCCGCTCGATGGCCCGCCGGATGACAGGGTGGGAGTGGCCGAACATGCCGGCGGTGTACTCCGCCAGGAAATCGACGTAGCCGTGCCCGTCGACGTCGGTCAGGTGGCAACCGTCGCCGCCTGCAAAGCGCAGAGGAAACGGTCCGTAGAAGAGGACGGTGCGCGTATTGCCCCCAGGCAGCGATTTCTCGGCCCTGGCGTGCAGGGCCAAGCTCGCCGGGTTGGCGGCCGAATAATGGGCGCGGGCCGCCTCTAGGGCCTCGGAGAGCGACGCATTCGACGGAAGGCGGTCGGCGGCGGTTGCTGCGGTCGTCGGCATTGCGAGAGGCTCCTGCTGGCCGCGGTCACACTTCGGGAAATTAGCCCAGATCCTACACTCGAGCGGCACGCTCGGGGATAACTTTGCGTGTGTCAGCCGGTTGCCGGCAAGCGCATGATCGCGAGCGCCATGGCCTGGGCACGTGGCACCAGCGTCTCGACCTCCATGAACTCCTCCGGCGTGTGCGCGTTACCGCCGACCGGTCCGGTGGCGCAGATGGTCGGGCACCCGACGGACGTCGTGAAGCCGGAATCGGCACACCCGCCCGAGAACTCGCCGGCAACCTTGAGTCCCGCCGTGGCGGCCGCCTCGACGTAGGTGGCAAAAAGCTCCTCGCTACCGGTCGGCTTGGTCAGCGGCAGGAACTCGCCCAGGATCTCGAGTGTGGCCGTGGTGCCCGGAACTGTGGCCGTGTCGACGATGCTCGTGATGGCACCGAGGGCGTAGGCCCGGTCGCCGGGCTTCACGTAGCGCAGATCGATGCGACCCTCGGCGAGCGGCGCGGTGGTGTTGACCGATTGGCCGCCGCTGACGAGGCCGACGTTGACCGTGATGCCGCGGGCGAGATCCGTCAGCGCATGCAGCGCCACGATCTTGTGCGCGATCTCGCCGATGGCCGAGATGCCCTGCTCGAAGTTGCCGCCGGAGTGAGCCGCCTTGCCGCGCACTTCCATGCGCATGAAGACACCGCCCTTCCGCCCGGTCACGACGTTGCCCGAAGGCCGCCCCGGCTCGGAGTTCAGAACGCACCGGGCGTCCCGCGCCACACGCTCGATGACGGTCCGGCAGGCCGGCGAGGCGATCTCCTCGTCCGACGTGATGAGCCCGGCCAGCGGCGCCGGATTGCCGCCATGCCGCTTGAAGGCGGCGAGCACGAAGGCGTTCAGCACGAGCCCGCCCTTCATGTCGCCGACACCCGGGCCGTAAGCGCGACCGTCCACGATGCGGAAAGGCCGGCGCTGGGCCTCGCCCTTCGGGAAGACGGTGTCTCGATGACCCATCAGGAGGATGGGCTTCTCGTTCGTGGGCGCATCGTCGAGACGGACGTGGATCGCATCGCCATAGGTCTCGTGGCGCTCGATGTCGACGAGAAGGCCCTCGCTTTCGAAGAACCGGACGAAACGCTCGCCCACGGCATCGACACCGGCCTTGTCGTAGCTGCCGCTGTCGATGTTCACGACCTCCTCGAGAAGGCGCAGCATGTGGTCCTTCTGCTCGGCAAGCCAGCCGGTGATGCGTGCCTCGTCGGCTGTCAGCGTCCCGCGTCCCACCGTCGCCGCCATGCCTGCTGCCTCCTCTTGCCAATGGATGGCCCCAGTTAAGCAAGGCGCCGCCCGTCTGCCAACTGGCCTGCATGGCCATGACTCCCCGCCGCATGCTAGGACTTGCCGCGCGCGCCGGGGCATCTGCTCGGCATCCGGGCGCCTGGTGACCGCCCATGACGCATGCGACGCTCGAGCGCTATCCGCTTTCCTTCGAGAAATGGCAGACGTTCCGGGAGCCGTGGCCCCGGCTGCTCGGCCATATCGCCCTGGGCTGCCTGATGACCGTCGCGTTTGCGCCGGCTGCGCTCGCCGTGCAGGGAGTCCTGGGGGTTAGATCCGCTTACATCCTTTTTCTCATCCCCGTGATTGTTGCGGCGACGAGGCTCGGCCTGTTGGCGGCGCTTGCGGCGGCCTTCAGCGGGACGGCGGCATCGGCCTATTTCTTCTATCCGCCCATCTACAGCTTGAGGGTGCTCAGCCCCGACGATGCCGTCGCACTGGCGATGTTCGTTTCAGTCGCGGCGATCACCAGCCACTTGTCGTCGGCGGCTCAGCGCCATGCCGGAATCGCGGCGCGCAACTATCGCCAACTCGAGCTTCTCTATACCTTCTCGCGAAAGCTTGCCGCGACCGAGGGGCCTGACGAGATCGTAGCGGCGATCCGCGAGCACGCCAGCGCCCTCGTGGGACGCGAGGTGACGGTGATAACGCCGGAAGCGGGCGAGGGGCGATCCGACCCGTCGGGGGAGCTCGCGCGGTTGCCGCCGCCGGTTCGCCAAGCTGTATCTCGGCTGGCAGACGGCACGGAGCCGCGCGATGGTCGGCTGGTGTCGGACCCGACAAGCGATCGCCGCTGGCTGCTCAGGCCATTCTCTCGGAGCGCACGAGCGCCGGGTGTGCTCATCGTCGAGCTTGACCATGCGGCCGTCACGGATATCGACCGTCTCGTCACCGGAGTTGACATGCTGCTGCGGGAAGCCGCCGCAACCCTGGACCGGCTCGATCTCGCGACCCGGGTTACAGAGGCAGAGCTTCGCCGCCGCTCGGAGGGGCTCCGCGAGGCGATCATCGGCTCGGCCTCGCATGGCTTGCGCACACCCCTCGCCTCGATCCTGGGCTCGGCGTCCGTCCTGGCCAGTGCGCCCGGCGTTGCCGATGATCCTCGCCTTTCCTCGCTCGCCCAGATCATCGTCACGGAGGCCGAGCGCCTCAATGGCGACATCCAGAAGATGCTGGACGCTGCCGCCCTCTCGAGCACGCGCCTGATGCCAGATCTGAGCTGGATCGAGCCTGTCGACCTGCTGGACGCGGCCGTGCAGGCCCGACGGCGCGAACTCGCCGAGCACGTCCTTGTGCTCGACTGCCCGCATGATCTGCCTCTTCTCAAGGCTGACGCCGCCCTGGCGAGCGGTGCGCTTGGACTCGTCCTCGACAACGCGGCCCGTTACTCCGGGCCGGGCACCGAGATCCAGGTGAGAGCCCGCGCGTTCGGCGGCGTTGTCGAGATCGCCATTTCCGACGAAGGCACTGGGCTCGAGCCTGATGAGCTGCCCCACATCTTCGAGAAGTTCTACCGCGGCAGCAATGCTCGCGCTTCCACCCGTGGTACTGGCCTCGGGCTGTGGATCGCCAGCGCCTTTGTCACCGCGTGCGGCGGTCGGATCGCGGCTGTCGCGCGCCATGATCGAGCCGGCACGCGTGTAACGATCGAGCTACCTGCGGCGACGCTGGATCAGATGCAGGAACTGGGGGGCAACGATGAGTAATGCCAGGCAAAGCGTTCTTCTCATCGAGGACGAGCCGCAGATGCGCCGGTTTCTCCGGGCCGGATTCGAACTCGACGGACTCGACGTCGACGAGGCCGACACGGCCCTCGGCGGGATTCGGCGGGCGACCCTGAAGCCGTTCGATCTGGTCGTGGTCGATCTCGGCCTGCCGGATCATGACGGAACCCACGTCATCGAGCGGCTTCGCGCCTGGTCGACCGTGCCGATAATCGTACTGTCGGTGCGCTTCCACGAAACCGAAAAGGTCCGCGTTCTCGATCTCGGGGCCGACGACTACGTCGTCAAGCCGTTCAGCATGGCCGAGCTTCTGGCTCGCGCCCGGGCAGCCCTGCGACGCAAGGCGCCCGGCGCCGCGCTGCAGCCGGTCGTGATCGTCGGTGCTCTTGCCATCGATCTCGCCCACCGTCGGATCGAGCGCGCAGGCAAGGTCCTGCCTGTCACCCCGAAGGAGTATCGTCTGCTCGAGATCCTGGCTCAGCACTGGGGAAAGGTGGTGACCCACCAGCATCTCCTGCGCGAGATCTGGGGCGCGGCTCACGCCGACGCCTCCCACTACCTGCGCATTCTGGTGCGCAAGACACGCCAGAAGATCGAGCAGGATCCGGCCCGGCCCGTGATCCTGACGACCGAACTCGGCGTCGGCTACCGGCTTGCCGCACCTCGGGATGTCCCGGCCTAAGAGCCTGTCCGAGTCGTCGGTTGCTCGTTTATAGCGAGCAGTGCCGCGCGGTCTCGACTGGATCTGAGCCTCGTGTGTTTACGCAGAATTTACGCAAAATGGTCCCGAGTTTACTTCGTGGGCGGAGTTGCGCGCTTCTACCGTCGACAGCTGGAAGCAGTCGGTGCGTCGGGCGCTGCCTGATTTTCGAAACAACGAGGCAGCGACGATGCAAGGCGCAGTCAACCTCCTCTTCGGTTTGGGAAGCTCCGCCGGTCTTGGCGCCATTCTCTGGCTCATCTCACGTTTCATTCGTGGAGCGGCACCGGGATCGCTCTGGGACAAGGATGGCGTCGCCTGCGGGCTATCGCTGGCGCTCGTCGCGGGTCTCATCATCGTGATGGCCTGGACCGTCAAAGGGTTCATGGCATTGGTTTCCGAGCCGCTCCTCGGCGCAATGCTTGGATTGGCGGCATCGGTAATCGCGCTCTTTGTTCCGATGAAGCTGTTCGGAAAGCTGCCCGCCAACTGATCGAGGCTTGGCTCTCGCTTGCTCGCCCCATCCGGCGGATGCGTTGAGCCAGATCATCTCAATGGCGTAGCGGCGCCCACCACGGGCGCCAGCGTGGGCGCGTTATCGCCGAGGCTTTTGCCGCGAAAGCGTGCGCCTCTCAATCCGCGCCTTGCGGAACAAGAGCCCGTCGCGGCGACGTCCGTTGTGCTCGGTTCGCGAGATGCCTGACGTGGACGTTGACGGCCTCACGGATCATTTCACGAACGTCCGCGTCGTGGCCTTCCTCGGCGAGTGCCGAGACCAGGAACTGAACCTGGAAGCAGGAAACCTCGGGCTCCTCGCTTGGCGAGTGAACGATCTGGTGGAACAGCGCATCGAGTTCCTCCTGAATCTGCCGGCCGTTGGCCGTGGCACCCGTGTTGGCCTGATCAGCCAGCTCCTTTGCGAGCCAGCGATAAGAGGCAATCAGGCGAGCGAGCTCTTGAGCGGTCATGGCACCCTGGACGCTTCGGTGAATCACGCCTTGACGTTAGGCGCATCGAACGCCGCTCAGTAAGTAGGCTACGGTCAAATGACTGTTCCACATGACGCTAACGGCACATTGTCGATTGCGTTGAAAGTCTTATCTGTCGAACGCTGGTAATTCAAGTCGATCGGATTGCCACGAACTTGGGCCGGAGGGCACGTTTCCGCTCCGGCCCTTCTGTGGACATCGGCTTGGGCCTAAGCCTTGCCGAAGCCCGCCTCCTTTGCCTTCAAAAGCGCGACCACGACCGAGTTGATCGGGGTTGCAATGCCGACCTTCGAGCCTTCACGCGGAATGGCGCCGTTGATGTTGTCGACCTCGGCCGGCCGGCCCGCCATGTGATCGAGCAGCATCGAGGGCCGAGCGTTCGGGATCTTCTTGCCGAACTCGCGCACGTAGCGCACGGGATCGTCGAAATCGAGCTTGATGCCCTTGGCCATGGCGACGAGGTAGGCCTCGTTGGCGCACGCCGCTGCGATGCTCCACGCGCTCGGGTTCGCCTGCACCTCGCCGACTCGAAGCCCCGTCAGCGCGCAGGGTCCCGAGTAGGTGCAATTGCAGATCAGTTTCTCCCAGACCATCTTGTGGATGTCGTCGAAGGCGAGAACCTTGAAGCCACCGGCCTCCCAGGCCTGTTTCACCGTCTCCAGGCGCGGGGTGAGGCCGCCGTCCATCTCGCCGAGGCGAAGGAACTCCATGCCGTTGTGATGCGCATGGCCCGGCCCTTTCATCGAGGCGCCGAAGCCGCCGACAACGCCCATCAGAATGCGTTTCGAGCCGACGATCTCAGCCACCTTGTCGGCCGAGCCGAGACCATTCTGGATGGTGAGGATCGGCGCGCCGGCCTTCGCCACCTGCAATGCCGCCTTGGCTGCGCCAGCGACGCCGTCGTCCTTGGTGGCGATGATGACGAGATCGGCGTCCTTGACGTCGGCCGGGCTCGTCGTCGCGTTGATCTTCACGGTGCGGTCGCCCGAGGCACCTTCGACGCGCAAGCCCTTCGACTTGATCGCCTCGACATGGTCCTTCCAGGTGTCGATGGCCCAGACGTCGTGCTTGCCCTGGTCGGCGAGGAGGCCTGCATAGATAGATCCCATGGCGCCGACGCCGATGATCGCGATTTTCATCGCCTTGTCCTTTCGGTTGTGATCGGGAATGGGCGGACTGTGCGGAGCGGGAGCGCGGGCGTCAACGGTGCTCTATTCTCCCTCTCCCCGTCCTTACGGGGAGAGGGTCGGGGTGAGGGGCGGCCGCTTGCTCGGTGCATGTTGTTGCCCCTGAATCTAATCCCTCTCACGCCCTCGCGACCACGCCACCCGTCGTCGGCTCCTGAACGCCCGTCGTCCCTGGCCAGCTGATCGCCAGCCCGTCGAGAGACCGCACCGCCAGATAGGCCCAGGCCTCCGCCTCGAGCGTGTCGCCGTCGAGGCCGACCCCCTCGGCCGGCACCACGGCGTTTTCCACGCGGGCCGCGAGCATTCCCATCAGCGTACGGTTACGGCGTCCGCCGCCGCATACCACCCAAAGCGCCGGCTCGGCCGGCATGTGCTCGCGTGCTTTGACGATCGCCTCGACCGTAAAAGCGGTCAGGGTGGCGGCTGCGTCGGCCGCCGCGAGCCCCTCCAGGAACTCGGGCGCAAAGGCATTCCGGTCCAGCGACTTCGGCACGGCTTTGGCGAAGTAGGGATGCATCAGGTAGGCGTGCACCACCCGCTCATTGACCTCGCCGCTCGACGCCAACCTGCCGTCCACATCGTGCGAGCCGCCGCCCGAGCGCCGGACGAGGTCGTCGATCATGGCGTTGCCCGGCCCGGTGTCGAACGCGATCAGTGTCCCGTCGCGCCCGATCCAGGTGACGTTCGCGACCCCGCCAACGTTGAGGAATGCGATGGGCCGTTGCGGCAGCTTGGCGGCGAGTGCCCGATGATAGGCAGGTGCCAGCGGGGCGCCTTCGCCTCCCGCCGCACAGTCGGCTGCGCGCAGATCGTGGACGACGTCGATGCCGGTCTTGTCGGCGAGGATCTGGCCGTCGCCGAGTTGTACGGTGAGCCCTGTTGCAGGCTTATGCAACACGGTCTGTCCGTGAAAGCCGATCACGTCGACGGCGCTCGGCTGCAGCATGCGGTCGCCGATGAATTTCAGCGCCGCCTCGGCGTGCCGCTCTGTCAGCTCCCGTTCCACATCGGCAAGGCAGCCTGGTCGTTGGTCGCGCCGCTGCAGATCCTTGGCATCGAACATCGCCTGTCGCAGGCGCTCCCGGAAGTCGTCTGGGTAGGCGATGCTATCGGCCCCCAGGCGGCGGACGTGCGCTGTCCCGTCGGTTTCGATCAGGGCGATGTCGATCCCGTCCATCGACGTGCCGCTCATCAGCCCCAAGGCGCGCCTGATCTTGCTCATGGGGTCACTCCCGTGCAATTTGCGCCGATAGAGGTCGCTTCGCGCGAAGGGCTCAGCCAACCCCCGATCCGAGGGTTTCCAAAGGGCCTTGCCCTTTGCTGGGAGCGCGGGGGTGAAACCCTCGCACTTGGTTCTGAGACCGCGAGCCTAGCCCATGTCGACGCACAAGTCAGACTTCCTGAACGTTCTCGCCGAGCGCGGCTATATCCATCAGTGCTCGGATTTTTCCGGTCTCGACGCGCTGGCCGCAAAGGGCGAGATCGTCTCATACGTCGGCTACGACTGCACGGCGGCCTCACTCCACGTCGGTCATCTCCTGTCGATCATGATGATGCACTGGCTGCAGGCCTCCGGCGGCGGCAAGCCCATCGCGCTGATGGGCGGCGGCACAACGCGCGTCGGCGATCCCTCCGGCCGGGACGAGACGCGACGCATTCTGCCCATCGAGACGATCGACGCCAACAAGGAGGCCATCAAGGGCGTTTTCTCGCGCTTCCTCACCTTCGGAAATGGTCCGCGCGAAGCGATCATGGTCGACAACGCCGAGTGGCTGGCGCCGCTGAACTACATCGAGTTCCTGCGCGACGTCGGTCGCCACTTCTCGGTCAACCGGATGCTCTCGATGGACTCGGCGAAGCTTCGCCTCGACCGCGAGCAGGAGCTGTCGTTCATCGAATTCAACTACATGCTGCTCCAGAGCTACGATTTCGCCGAGTTGGCCCGGCGCTACGGCTGCAACCTGCAGATGGGCGGCTCCGACCAGTGGGGCAACATCGTCATGGGCGTCGACCTCGGCCGCCGCATGGGCACGCACCAGCTCTATGCTTTGACGTGCCCCCTGCTCACGACATCCTCCGGCGCCAAGATGGGCAAGACAGCGGCCGGTGCCGTCTGGCTCAACGAGGACCATCTCGCTCCCTACGATTACTGGCAGTTCTGGCGCAATACCGAGGACGCCGATGTCGAGCGCTTCCTGAAGCTCTTCACACTTCTGCCCATGGGCGAGATCGCAAGGCTGGCCGCGCTGGGCGGGGCTGACATCAACGAAGCCAAGAAAATCCTCGCCACCGAGGCGACGGCTCTCGTCCACGGCCGCGAGAAGGCCGATGCAGCCGCCGAGACCGCCCGCAAGACCTTCGAGGAAGGAGCGCTGTCGGAGAGCCTTCCGACCGTCGAGGTGCCGCTGGCCGACATCAGGAGTGAGATCGGCATTCTCGCGGCCTTCGTCACGGCCGGCCTCGTCAAGTCGAACGGCGAGGCGCGCCGTCAAATCCAGGGAGGCGGACTGCGCATCAACGACGAGCCAGTGAAAGACGAGAAGGCGCGGCTCGGCCCTGCCGACGTCAAGGATGGCGTCATCAAGCTCTCGCTCGGTAAGAAGAAGCATGTCCTCCTAAGGCCGGTTTGAGGGAGTTGTCGTGGGCAAGCCAACGAAAAAGGGCGCCACCGTGCTCGGCAGCTTCGGGGAGCGGGTCGCCCGCGAGCGGGCCGCGCGTCGGCGGGCGGCCAAGGAGCGGGTTGCGCGGGAGCAAACCGAAGAGCGTGCCGCATCTGTCGACGAGATCTCGGGAGGGCCAGAAATCGCGGCCGAGCCTGAGGTCGTGGAAATTCCCCGGTCCGATCTCATGAACGAGGTCAGCGTGCTGGCGGCCCTCATCTCGTCCGGCCTCGCCCGGTCTCATCCCGAGGCCCGCCGCCTGTTCCGCGACGATGGCGTGCGCGTCAACGACGCGCCCGTGCTCAGCGACAAAGCCAAGCTCCGCCTCTCCGACGTCTCGGCCGATGGCACCATCAAGCTCGGCCTCGGCGGCGATCGCTACGTTATTTTGCGGCCGGTGTGAGATCGCGTTCAGGTGACAGTGAGAGGCTATCATGGCGCGCACACGGGAAGGCCTTGCCGAGCTTGCCAACCAGATGTTCTCGCCCGAGCTTGCGAGCGCGGTGCAAGCTGAGATTCGGAGCGACGAGGCGCGGTCTGATCGGCCGGGCGTTGCAACCACGAACGAGATGCGCCCGCAGAGCATTGCGACAGGTTACTTCGGTGACGCACTTTATGACCGCCTCGGCGCGGGCGCGTTCTCTGGGCGCCCTATCGTCGAGTGGAATGGCTTCGATTTTGCCAACGACCGGCCGACGTTCGTCTTGCGCCAGAATCCGTTGAGCCCGTTCCGCTATACGACGGCGAAGGGTCGCGTGATCGAGCCGCGCCTGATGGACACCGATGGCGGGACTATTCCGCTCGCGCTCCACGGAGTTGCCAGGTTCTCCCCGTGGGGCTACGGGCCAGCCTACATCATCCACGACTGGCTGTTCGTTGCGCACAAATGTGACCATGCGCCCGACAATGACATCTCCTTCGAGGAGACGGCCGATATCCTCGCCGAGGCGATCAAGACGCTGACTGTCTCCGGCTACGAGACCTGCGACGGGGCTCGCCGGTTCTTCCCCAAGGCGGAGGACACGATCTATCTCATCCACAAGGCGGTCGGCAGCCACATCGCGCGCGGCATGTGGGACGATCTCGCAAACATCGTCTGTCGCGACTGAGTTTTTGGCAGCTGAGTTTTGCCCGCCAGAGACCTTTGGTGACGCAAAAAGCGCGTCACCGCAGACGCTTGGGCGTCCTCTTCCCATTTGGGAGAGAGCCAGGGCGGCCCCCCGAATCCAAATGGAAGAGTGACGGGATCAGTCCCGCAGTTCGGCCGGCACCACGCCACCGTTCTGGGCGAGCTTGGTCATCACCTGCTTGTGCAGCCACACGTTCATCGTGGCCGAGTCGCCCATGTCGCCGGTGTATTTGAGCTCGGTTGCCAGCTCTTTCCGCGCCTTTAGGCTGCTGTCGAGTTTGAGCAGCTTCATCAGGTCGACGATCGACTTACGCCACTCGAGATCCTCGTCGTGGTCCTCCTCGAGCTTGTCGAGCACGCCCGCGACATCCACCGACGACATCGGTGTGCCGGGCGTCGATCCAGGAACTGCGGCAGGCGCCGCGCCCGGAGTTGCTGTCGCCGCGGCGGCCTTTGCGGGACCTCCGAAGATCGCTTCTGAGATGCGACCGAAAATACTCATGTCTGTCTCCTTTGGCGGCGCCATGCAGGCGCGTCGCGGCTAACACTGACGGTTTTTCACTCTAGGATCAATTGTTTCGGATGATAACAGATATTCTACCCCGGCAGAGCCGTGCCGAGTTCCCGCACGACAAGAGCGTGACGAGTTCGGTTGCAGCCGCCTAAGCTTCCGCGCTCGACTGCCATCGCCGGCTGAAACGGAGACGAGCCTTGCCCACCCCCCTCATCGACCCGTGGCATCTGGGCTTCGTGCTGTGGGACATGCTCGACGCCGAAGCGCTGTTCGGCCTCCCGGCCTTCGCCGATCACGACCGCGCCGGTGCGGGCGCCATGATCGAGACGGCGACGAAGCTCGCCGAGGATGTGTTCTTGCCGAGCTACCGTCTCCTGGACGATCACGAGCCGGGTATCGAAAACGGTCGCGTCGTCCTGCCCGCCGAGATCGAGCAATCGCTTACAGCCTTTCGCGACGCCGGTTTCTCGGGAATGTCCGCGCGTGCTGCCGACGGCGGGCTCGGCTTGCCGCGCGCCGTCGCCAATGCCGCTTTCCTGCAGTTCCAGGCCGCCAACATCTCTATCGCCAACTACGCCATGCTCACCGCCAGCGCCGCCGAGCTCCTCGCCCATCACGGTACGCCCGAGCAGAAGGCGCGTTACATGGCGCCGATGCTCGAGGGTCGTTTTCACGGCACGATGGCGCTCTCCGAACCTCACGCAGGCTCGTCCCTCGGCGACATCACCACCGCGGCCCGCTTGCTGCCTGACGGCCGCTACGCAATTCGCGGAACCAAGATGTGGATCTCGGGCGGCGAGCACGATATGGGCGACAACATCGTCCACTTGATGCTCGCCCGCATCGAGGGAGCGCCAGCCGGAGTGAGGGGCATCTCGCTCTTCATCGTGCCGAGGAAGCGCCTCGATAGTGAAGGCCGTCCCTCCGTTTGGAACAACGTGGCGCTCGCGGGCCTCAATCACAAGATGGGCCAGAGGGGCACGGTCAACACCGTGCTCAACGTCGGCGAGGGCGGCGATACCATTGGCGAGATCATCGGGGCACCGGGGCAGGGCCTCGCCTGCATGTTCACGATGATGAACGAGGCCCGCATCGGCGTTGCCATGGGGGCTGTCGCACACGCCAGCGCCGGCTATCGCATCTCGCTCGAGTACGCGCGCGAACGCCGTCAGGGCCGTCATCCCGACGCCAAGGACCCGGCGAGCCCGCAGGTGCCGCTCGTCGCACACGCCGACGTGCGCCGCATGTTGCTGCAGCAGAAGGCAGCGGCCGAGGGCGGCGTCGCGCTGACCCTCTACCTCTCGAAGCTCGCCGATCTGAAGGCCGCCGCTCCGGGGGAAGCCGCCCGCCGCGATGCCGGCCTCCTGCTCGATTTCCTGACGCCCGTGTTCAAGGCCTGGGTATCCGAGGAATGCCTCGCCGCCAACGATCACGCCATGCAGGTGCTCGGCGGCGCCGGTTATACGAGCGACTTCCCCCTCGAGCAGCATTATCGCGACAACCGGCTCAATCCGATCCACGAGGGCACCAACGGCATTCAGTCCATCGATCTCGCCGGCAGAAAGGCTGTGATGGCCGAAGGTCGTGCTCTCGACCTCTTCCTTTCGCGACTGGCGGAGACCGCTTCCGCGGCGTCGGGTGTTACGCGACTGCAATCCATGGCGAAACGGCTTGTGGAAATGGGGACCGCGATGCGTACCTCGTTCGATCGCATGGCCGAGACCACCCGCACGGTTGGAGCGCGCGCCGCCCTCGCCCGTGCCCACGACGTCATGGAACTGGTCGGCTCTGCAACCTTCGCCTGGATCTGGCTCGAGCAGGCCCGCGTCGCTCTTGCCGGCAAGGGCACGGCAAGCGAGCCGGAGCGCCTTCGCCGTGAGGGCCTCGTCCTTACCTGCCAGGACGTCTTTTCGCGCGTCGTTCCCCGCGCCGATGCCGCTGCCGCCCGCATAGTCGGCGAGGCTCCGGCCTCTCTCGCGATCGACGATGTGATGCTTGGCTGAGGCACCGGCTCCGGCGTTAGGAAGTTTTGGCCCGCTCGGCGACATCGGGACGGGCTGCGCTTGATCCGCAGGGCATCGCTGCCTAACCTTGGGTTCCGCCCGCGGCCGCGCCGGGGCTGACGAGGAGACCCTTGCGATGTCCGACGCCCGTTCCGCCCTGCCGCTCGCCCACATCAAGGTGCTGGATCTGACCGCGCATCGTGCCGGTCCGACCGCCGTACGACAGCTCGCCGACTGGGGCGCGCAGGTGATCAAGATCGAGCCGCCGGCCGACAGCGATGTCGATGCAATGGGCGGCAAGCGGCACGGCTTCGACTTCCAGAACCTGCATCGCAACAAGCGCTCGGTAACCCTCAACCTGAAGAGCCCCGAAGGCCATGCGGTCTTCATGAAGCTCGTCAAGGACGCCGACGTCGTCGTCGAGAACATGCGCTCCGACGTGAAAACGCGCCTCAACGTCGACTACGAGAACTGCGCCAAGGTCAATCCACGCATCGTCTACGGCTCGATCTCGGGCTTCGGACAGTCTGGGCCGGATGCGACACGACCCGGTGTCGACCAGATCGCGCAGGGCATGGGTGGGCTGATGTCGATCACCGGCATTCCCGGACAGGGTCCGGTGCGCGTCGGCATCCCGATCGCCGACCTCACCTCGGGACTATTGTTGGCACAGGCCATGATCCTGGCGCTCTACGAGCGCGAGCGGTCGGGCAAGGGGCAGTGGGTGCACACCTCGCTGATCGAGGCACAGATCTTCATGCTCGACTTCCAGGCAGCGCGCTGGCTGATCGCCGGCGAGGTGCCGCCGCAGGCCGGAAACGATCATCCGACCGGCATTCCGACGGGCGTCTTCCAGACATCGGACGGCCACATCAACATCGCTGCGTCGGGCGACAACCTCTATGAGCGCTGCTGCAAGGCGCTGGGCGTGCCGGAGCTGATCGATCATCCTGACTATAAGTCGGGCGGCGCGCGCTCGAAGAACCGCAAGGTCCTGAACGGGCTTCTGGCCGAGCGCACCAAGACCAACACCAGCGCCCACTGGATCGCGGCACTGAACAAGGCCGGCGTACCGTGCGGGCCGATCAATAACATTCAGCAGACCTTCGAGGAGCCGCAGGTCAAGCACCTCGGCATCGCGCGAAAGGTCCGCCACAAGAAGCTCGGCGAGATGCGTCTCGTCGGCCAGCCGATCAACATGAGCCGGTTCCCGCAACCCGAGGTGCTCGGCGCGACGCCTGATCTCGGCGAGCACACGGCCGAGGTGCTGACGGGCCTCGGCTACAGCGAGGCCGATATCAAAGCGCTAAAGGCAAAGGGCGTCGTTTGAGCGGAGGAGCGGTCGTGTGACGGGACTGACCCGGCGCGGCGGCCTGCCAGCCGTACGGGGTCAGCTCCCTCAAGTTGCGCCGCCGACCGGCGAACCCGCGTTGCGGCGCAGCAGGTTCTGGTAGACGAGGCCGATGCCGATAAGGACTGCTCCGAGCACGATGAACGAGAGCGCCCTCCAGAAACCGGTCAGCTCCGAGAGGTCGAAGAAGAAAACCTTGACGATGGCCAACATCACCAGGGCTGCCGATGCGAGGCGCGGCGAGAGGTCATTCCGCCAAATACCGAAGGCCAGGAAAAGCACGCCAAGGGAGAGCCAGGCCGCGGAATAGCTCCATTGCTCGGCTCCGCTCGTCGTGCGAGCCCAATGGACGATCTCGCCCTGGAACATATGCCTGAGTTCGAGGGTGACGTAGCCGACAAGCAGAAGGATGGCGAGAGCCGAGGCTGCAAGCACGTACTGATGCGGCCGAGCCGGCTGGGCCGTGCGGGACGCATGGGCGAGCCAACCGGCCGCCAATGCTGGCAGGAGGTATGCGAGTGCCAGCGAACTCAGCACCGGCGGGCCGGCGATCCTCTCCATGCGCAGATAGGGGTTATGAGAGATGCCGAGCCCCAAAACGATAACGACAGCCGACACGGCAGCAAACACGTGCGACGCATACCGGTAGACCGGGTTCGCGTCGGCCATGTCCGACCTCAGTAGTACGTAGGCGAAACCGATCGCGAGGAGCGCGAAAAGACCCTGCTCGACATGGGTCGAGCGCAGGACGGTGATGTCACCAGCATTGAGCCAATGGTGGATTTCGTAGAACCCAAGCAGAGCCGCAAAGAGCAGAGCCGCGGCGTCCGCGATGCGCCCTGCACGGACCGGCCCTTCACTCAAGAGCAGGCGGGCCGACGCCCAGAACGATACTGCGGGAACCCCGTAGCCGAGCAGCAGCCAATTGACGATCGGGAAACGACCGACGTCGGCCCCCATGATGCGAGGATCCCAAATGACGCGGGCCAGCACGACGAGGGCCAGCACCGAGACGGCATGGCGCAGGGGCCGGACGTCGAGACGAACGGCGACGAACGCCGTCCCGAGGGCGGACAACGCCAAGGCGACGGTCAAGTAACCGCGATCGAGGCTGGTGACCAAGGCGAAACTGAAGGCAGCGAGAGATGCCGCCGCAAATGCCCCCGTCGTCATCCGGTGAGCCAGGATTTCCGAACTCTCGCGGCGCTGGAACGAAGCCGAAAGGCTCGCAAAGAACAGGGAGAGCACCAGTCCCATGCCGGCAAAGCGTATCGAGTGATCGAATTGTGTCACGCGGAGGTAGGCTATTGTGATGACCAGAAGCGGCGCGAGTGTCGCCGCGGCGGCATAGATCGCCGTCGTGGCCAGGGGCAGCGACGGTCCGCGCCATAGTCTCAGAGCGGCGACGGCCGCAACGGCCAGCGCCAGGCCGATCGCAACGACAAGGTAATTCTCGATCGCTTCCGGAACCGGGAGCACTGCGGCGACGGCCGGCCAGAGGTTTCGTGACAGCACCTCCGGGTCCCGCAGGCCTGGCCAGGATAGAGCTAGAGCCAGAACCAGAGAGCCTGCATAGGCCGAAGCTGCGGCGGCGGGAGCGGCAACGTAGGCGGTGAGGGACAAAACTCCCGCCATCAGAGCAGCGAGGGCGACCCAGCCATACGGCTTTGCGTCCAAGCTCATGATGGCGACGAGGGCCAGGGCGGTAACCACGGCTAGCGTGAGGACGGAGTAGGGTTCCGGTATCGCCGCGGCGTCGTCGGTTCCGAGCGACGGCTCGATGGCGACGAGAAGCGATACAAGCGCCAGCTGGACCAGAACGTGCACCAAGGACGCATAGGCCCAGTCGAGGTCCCCTGGGTGGCCGTGCAACGCGATAACGATGCCCCAACCGAAGATGCCTGCCACGACGAGGCTTGCCAGCCACTTCCATTGCCGCAAGCGAGCGAGCAGGAGGGCTGCGGCCGACACGACGGCGAGATAGATCACGAGCGGCCAGGGCCTTGGGCTTTGCGACGAGACGAGCAATGGCGTGAGGAATGAGCCAGCCAAGCCGAGCCCCGCAAGGGCCGGACCATGCAAGGCGGCAGCCAGCATCGTCGCAATGCCGATCGCACCAAGCAGGACAAACGCAGCCGCCGGGCCGATGAAACCGTAGAGTGCGTGGGCTGCGTAGGCTGTGCCGAACGCGGTGGCTGTACCTGCTGCCGTCAGCACCGCGGGGATATCGGCCTCGGGCAGTGCAGCGATCAGCGCGCGTCGCTCCGCCCGCCGGAACCATTCGCTGGCGGCCAGCAACGTGGCCGCCAGCAGCGCGCCCAAGGCGACGCGGGCAGCCGGCCCAAACCAGCCCTCGTCGAGGGCAAAGCGGACGAGGAAGATGCCACCGAGTGCGAGTGCCAGGCCGCCGATCCAGACGGGCCAACGCGCCCCGAGTTCTTGCTCGATGCTCCAGCCCGGTTCGGCGGCGCTCGGCCGGTGACTGCGCCAGCCGGGGGACTGGGCTGGAGGCGGCAAGGCAATCGGCGGGACAGACGAGGGGGGCTGCGGCTCCGCGGCGGCAGGTGCCTGCAGCTTATCGGGGATCGCCTCTGGAGTAGGCGTCCCGGCGACGGATTCCGGGGGCGCCTCAGGCGATGCGGCTTCGTTCTCGGAACGCCGGGCCAAGCCTGCGATGGTCGCCTCGGTACGTTCGAGGCGGCGTGCGAGGTCTTGGAGCTGCTTGGCCCCGGCCCTCGTTTTCCAGAGAGCCGTTATGGCAAGAGCCAAGGCCAGGAGTTCGAACATCTGCGCCACTCTGTCCACCGAAGACACGACGAAGGAGACCACGGTTCGATCACCGAGGAAAGCCGACTGTGCCTCTTGCTTCATTTGGCCTGCTCATACCGACTTATCCTTGCGCCAGGGCCTTGACAGAGGAGCGCCCGGTTTGGCGATGCTGACGTCGCCGCGCTATCGGGATACGGTCAGTTTTGCGGCGCAATCCGAGACCGAACATTGCCCGGGTCGTTTGCGACGGGGGCATCGACGGAGGGGCTAATGGAATTCGACTACGTGATCGTCGGCTCGGGGTCGGCGGGGTCGGTGCTGGCGCATCGGTTGACGGATAATGGCCGCTATACGGTGTGCGTTCTGGAGGCGGGGCCGACCGACTACAAGAACCCGTACATCCATTTTCCCGCCGGCTTCTTCAAGCTCCTGGATAACCCGGCGGTGAACTGGGTCTATTACACCGAGCCCGAGAAGCAGACGAAGGAGCGGCGCATCCTTTATCCGCGGGGGCGTGTGCTCGGTGGATCGTCGTCGATCAACGGTGTCATGCAGGTGCGCGGCCAGCGCGAGGACTACGACGACTGGGCGGCCATGGGTGCGCGCGGATGGTCCTACGAGGAGGTGCTGCCCTACTTCAAGAAGTCCGAGACCTATCTCCCCGGTGATCCCGCCTACCGCGGCAAATCCGGTCCCCTCGTCGTCGAGGACTACCGCAGCCACCACCCACTGACGCACGAGTTCGTCGAGGCCGGCAAGGAACTCGGCTTCAAGTACAACCCCGATTACAACGGCGCCGCACAGGAAGGCATCGGCTACGTGCAGCAGACGCGCGCCGGCCGCTGGCGGATGTCGACGGCGCGGGCGTTTCTGCACCCGGCCATGAAGCGAAAAAATCTCAAGGTCGAGACGGGCGTGCTGGTCACGCAGCTCAACTACGGCGCGGCAGGGGCGAGGGCGAGCCGGTGCCGATCACCGCCAAGCGCGAGACGATCATCTGCGCTGGTTCGATCAACAGCCCGCAGCTTTTGCAGCTGTCGGGTGTCGGCAATCCGGAGCACCTGAAGTCGATCGGCGTCACGGTGCGCACCGCGCTGCCCGGCGTCGGCTACAATTTCCACGACCACTACGTGGCCCGCGTGGTGCGTTCGATCACCAAGCGGACGACCGTGAACGAGGAAAGCCGGGGCTGGCGCCTCGCCATGAACGTCGCGCGATGGGCGCTTCTGGGCGACGGCATCCTGACCTACTCGGCCGGAAACGGCATCGCCTTCTGGCGCTCGGAAGCCGAGATGAAGCGGCCGGACGTCCAGCTCTCGTTCGCGCCAGCCAGCTATCCGAACGGGCAGATCGGCGTTCTCGACAAGACGACCGGCATCACCTGTGGCGCCTGGCAATGCCGACCCGAGGC
>LNDR01000407.1 GCA_001464755.1 Rhizobiales bacterium Ga0077524 | reverse complement strand
AGCGGGAGGTGTAGTGGGTCGGCCAGACAACGTGCTCGATGACCACCAGGCTCTCGAACCCGGCAGCCTCGGCAGCAGTTGCCAGGCGCTTGGCACCGGCGCCATCGGGAAAGTTCGAGTTGGAGAAGTGCAGCGCGAATTTCATGGCCAGCCCCTGGCGCTCCTCGTGTCTAGTTGATCGATTGTTGCACCAGTCGGCGCCGCTACCAAGGGAAGGTGCGCGCGCAGGGGACAAACGCTTGCTGGTCCCGGGCGGCTCGTCCAACATCGTCGGCGCGCGCGACACCGCCGCACAGCCTAGGCTTTCCCCCGTGACCTACAGCACCACCGTATGACGCAATTGTCGCTTGTCGCCAGCCTCGCTCAGCGGACGGCTGGGTGGTCCTCGCGTGCGTGTGCTGTGCGGCGGTAGCACGCGTCGGGCCAGCGGTGGCAACGCTCTCGATCTTCGTCACCCCCATGACCGAGGAGTTCGGCTGGTCGCGGACAGCGTTCTCCGGCGCCGTCTCGGTCGGCGGAGTGCTGGCGGCACTGACCTCACCCATGGTCGGCACATTTCTCGACCGGAAGGGGCCACGCACGATCCTGCTCGTGGCCGTGCTGACGACGGGCGTGACGATCCTGATGCTGTCCGGCGTGGAGACGCTGCTCGGGTTCTATCTGCTGTTCTGCATCGCACGTATGAACTTCGCCGGGCCGTTCGACCTCGGAACGCATGGCGCCGTCGTCAACTGGTTCGTGGCACGCCGGCCGCTCGCGACATCCATCGCCACCCTCGCCCAGATGGCCGGGCTGACGGTCATGCCTCTCATCGGTTATTGGGCCATGGTGCACGGCGGATGGCGCTCCGGATGGATCGCGATCGGCGTGACCGTGCTGGCCGTGGGCTTCCTGCCGACTTGGGCACTCATGGTGCGCCGGCCTGAGGATCTGGGCCTTCTGCCGGATGGCGGCTCGCCACCATCACCCGCCGGGAAGGGCAATACCGGTGCGGCTGGTCCAGCTGTCGAGGAGCCGACGTTCACGCGGGCCGAGGCGCTTGCAACGCCGGCCTTCTGGCTGCTGTCGCTCTACACTCTGCTGGTCTACCCGGTGCAGGCCGGCATGAGCCTGCATCAGGCCGCGCATCTCATGGAGAGCGGCATCGGCGCGTCGGTCGCGGTGTCGAGCGTCACGACCTTCTCGGCGACTTCCGGTCTGGTTGGCCTCGTGTTCGGCCTCCTCCTACGGCGCATTGGCGTGAGGGCTAGCCTCGCCTTCTCGGGCGTAGCATTGTGCGCGGCATCGCTGTTGATTGCGCGCGTCGCGAGTCCGTTCGAGGCGCTCGCCGCGGCCGCTATGTTCGGAGTGGCGATGGGCGGCATCCACACCGCGCTGCCAGTCGCATGGGCCGACTATTTCGGTCGCCGCAGCTTCGGGGCGATTCGCGGCGTCGCGCTCGCAATCCAGGTGACCGCCCAAGCCTCGGGTCCACTCCTGTCGGGCGTGCTGAGGGACTTGACCGGGAACTATGCTTCCTCGCTTGCCGTCTTCGCCACCCTCGGCGGGCTCGCGGCGATCGCGGCGCTTTTGATCAAGGCACCACGACCGCCGACACGGCATGCCAACGCTTAGCCCTCAACCTGCAGCCCAAGCCCATTCCTCGAGGCCTTCCCGATCCGTGATGACGATTTCGCCGCCCTCCGTCCGGATGAGGCCAGCTTCGCGCAAGCGGCCGAGCTCGCGGCTGGTGTTCTCACGCGACAACCCCAGGTAGCTGCCGAGATCCTTCTGCGACAGCCTGATATCCAGATGGGTGCCGTCGGCGTCCTTGCGACCGTGCAGCTCGGCAAGACGCAAAAGACCATGCGCGGCTTTGGCGGACATCTGCAAAAGGCCATGCTCGACCATGGCCGATGCCATGCGCAGCTTGCCGGCGAGTTCGCCGATGATGCCCAGCAAGGCTGCGGGAAAGCGCTCGAGAACGGCGAGAAGATCGCGCCGATAGATCAAAGCGGCCTCGGTCGGCTCGAGCGCCGTCGCATCAGCGGAGCGGCCCTTGCCGTCGAGCACGGCGATCTCACCGTTCAGATCGCCAGGGCCGAGAAAATTGAGCACGACCTCCCGCGCATCGTCGGTGACGTTGGAGATCTTCACGCGACCGGTCAGGATGACCATCATGCTGTCGCCCTCGTCGCCACGCCGGTAGAGCACCTCGCCTTTGGCGAAGCGAACATGGCGGGCACGCGCAACGAGCGTCTCGATTGCCTCGTCTGGCAAGCCACCGAGTACGCTCTTCGACTTCAAAACGCTGCGGCTCAACGCGTCCTGACCTGCCATGCCTGTTCCCCAGCCGCTCAACTTGGGGCGGTTCGGCCCATCTTCCGAGCCATCGCCACTCTGTCCAGCATAGCGCGCGAGCGGCACAACAACAGGCCCAACGAGAAACCCCGGCGCGCCATGGGCGGCCGGGGCAGGCAATTAGACGAGGCGCGTCGCCACACTAGCTCATCACCAGGCGATGCACTTCTTGTTGTAGCCGTGGCTCCACACCTTGCAGCCGTAGTGCGAAGGCTTGGCGTAGCGGTAGCCGTAGTGGCGCTTGTGGCCGTAGTGGCGCTTGTGGCCATAGCCGTGGTGCTTGTAGCCGTAATGCTTGTGACCGTAGCTGCGCTTATAGCTGGCCTCGGCATCGTTGCCGCCGAGGCTGATGCCGCCGAGCAGTGTGGCGGCGCCGAGAAGGCCGGTGACGGCGAGGGTCGAAATCTTGCTGAGCATCGGTAGTCTCCATCAGGGTCCAGAGTGGTCTCGGGGGTCAGCGCTTGCCGCCGCCGATGGATTGACTTTGATGCAAACCGGGCGCCAAGACTGTGTTGGCCAGCACATGCGAGGATTTCCGGTTAATTTTTCCCGGAGAGGCGCTGGCGCAAGCCTTCCCAGTAGGCAAGCCGCTTCCTGATCTCGCGCTCGAAGCCGCGCTCCGGCGGATCGTAGAAGACCAATCGCTCGCCAATCTCGTCGGGGAGGTAGCTCTGGCCGGAGAAACCGTCGGCCGTGTCGTGATCATAGGCGTATCCGGCGCCATAGCCCTCGTTCGCCATCAACTTGGTTGGCGCGTTGAGAATGTGCTTGGGCGGACTTAGGCTGCCGTGCTGCTTGGCGGCCTGCATGGCGGCCTTGTAGGCCACGTAGGCGGCATTCGATTTGGGCGCGGTAGCCAGGTAGATGGTCGCCTGTGCCAGTGCCAGCTCACCCTCCGGGCTCCCCAGGAAATCATAAGTGTCCTTGGCTGCCAGCGCCTGCTGGAGCGCCTGCGGATCGGCGAGACCGATATCCTCGATGGCCATGCGCACGAGGCGCCGCGCCAGGAACAGCCGGTCCTCGCCGCCGTCGAGCATACGAGCCAGCCAGTAAAGCGCCGCATCGGGATCGGAGCCGCGCACCGCCTTGTGCAGCGCCGAGATCAGGTTGTAGTGACCATCGCGACCCTTGTCATAGAGCGGCGCGCGCCGCTGCACGAGTTCGCTCAGGCGTTGCCGGTCGAGGGACTTGGCGCCCACACCAACGGCGGCAAACACCTCCTCGACGAGGTTCAGAGCCGTCCGGCCGTCACCATCGGCCATCGCAGCCAGGGCCTCACGCGCATCGGCATCGAGCGGCAGCGGCCGGCCCTCGGCTGCCTCGGCGCGCGCGATCATCTTGTCCAGCGCTGCCCGGTCGTGGCGATGCAGCACGAGCACGACGGCGCGCGAGAGAAGAGCGGCGTTCAACTCGAACGATGGGTTCTCCGTGGTCGCCCCGACGAGCGTGATGGTGCCGTCCTCCATGACCGGCAGGAAGCTGTCCTGCTGGGCGCGGTTGAAACGGTGGATCTCATCGATGAAAAGCAGCGTCCCCTTGCCGATCTCGCGGCGGGCTCGGGCACGGTCGAAGGCCTTCTTCAGGTCCTGCACGCCGGAAAAAATCGCGGATAGCTGCTCGAGCTCGAGACCGACCTCCGCGGCGAGCAAACGGGCAATCGTGGTCTTGCCTGTGCCGGGAGGCCCCCAGAGAACAAGGCTCGGCATGCGGCCGGAGGCCAGCAGGCGGGTGAGCGTGCCGTCCTGACCGACGAGATGATCCTGGCCTACGACGTCGGCGAGGCGGGCTGGGCGCAAGCGATCGGCAAGCGGCCGGCGGACGCCTTCGGTCATGCCTGCGGCTTCGAACAAACTGGTCATGGGCTGTCAAACTAAGCCGGTTCGCGGCCGGACGCCATCGCAGCCGAAGCGTCATACCCGGCGCAGATGGTTCCAGATCGCAATACCCAGGCCGAGGCGCATGCGGGCAACCGCAACGTTGAGAGCGGCTCCCACGGCAAGCGAAGTTGCCGTGGCCATGGCAGCCCCCTGCAAGCCCAGTCGCGGTACCAGCAAGACGTTGAGGACGATGTTCAGCAGCGCGACGCAGACCGCGACGCATGCCGTCGCACGCTGTTGCCCCAGCATGTTGAGCAACAGCTCCGAGGGGCCCGCGGCAGCCCGGCCGAGGAAGCCCAGAACAAGCACGAGCATGACCGGGTAGCCATCTGCGAACTGCGGGCCGAAAAGCCACAGCAACGGTTTGCCGACCAGTAGGATGAACGTCGCGCCCGCCAGGGACGGCCAGAACGTCCAGTTGACGGCCTGGCGGATCGCAGCGACCAGTCCTTCTCGATCGCCGCGCGCGTTCAAGGCCGCGAAGCGATTGGCCATCGCACTCCCGACGGCATAGTGGATGAACATCACGAGGCTCATCGTCTTTGCCGCCGCGAAGTAGATGGCGACATCGCCCGGACCCATTATCTGTGAGACGACCAGAACGTCCGTCGTCTGCAGCAGGATTTCCGAGAAGGTGATGGCCAGCAATGGTAGCGAGGTGGCGAGCCAGCCCCTAATGTCGCCGTTCGACGGACCAGCTTCGACTTCGGCGCGCAGTCGTCGGCCGACGAGCCCCGTCTGAATGATGGCTGCGGCCCAGGTTCCCGCAACGGCCGCAGCAGCCGCCGTCACTGCAGACATCGGCCAGCCCAGTTCGTGAGCCGCAACCATGGCCGAGAGCACCAGCAGCGGCCTCAGCACGTAGGGAGGCAGAAGCGCCTCGACAAGCCACCCGCGACCGCGCCCGATCCCATCCTGAACGTCGGTCAGAGCGATCATCGGTACGCACGCCAAGGCGATGATGGCGGGAAGCACGTAGTGGTTGGATAGGCTCTCGCCCCAAAGGCCGAGCCCGAGTAGGCCCAGGCCTGCGACAACGGTCGCCATCGCGACCGGCACAATGCGACCAAGACGCAGGAGCCCGCGAAGCCGCGCGTGCTCGCCCCGCTCGCGATACTCCGGCACCAGCCGGATCATCAGTGTAGGAAGACCAAGGTTGGAGATGCCACCGAGCACCAGAACCCAGGTCCAGACGAAGACGTAGATGCCGTACTCGAAGCTACCCATCCAGCGGGCCAGAACGACCTGCGACAGGTAGAGGATGCCTGCGCTCGTCACGCGCACCAGGAACGCCACCAGCGCGCCGCGCTGAGCGGAATGATTGTCGCTCTCGCCACGAATGAGACCGGCCGTGAAGCCGCCGAGGCGAGCCACCAGCGACACGCCACTGGCGGCGTCCGCAACGGCTGTCCCCTTGTCGCAGGTGAGCATCAGATCGGACTCTCGAAGCAACCAATAGCCGGCAGAGCCCGCCTCTGTCGTCGACCCGGTCGGGCAACTCGCACCCGCCATCCCACATCGCGGCGAGCCATCGGCACCCGATAGTCTAACGAGGCTCGGTTAACGCTCCTTGCACCTCTTGATTTCCCGCTGTCGGATGATCTCGGCCACGCCGGCCCAGGCCCAGGATCTGCCCGCGTCACCGCCAAGCGCGTGTTGCGTCGAGAAGAACTCGGCGACGCCGACCGCAAAATGCCCGTGACGGCCCTCGAGCACAGACGCCATCTCGCCGACCTCGCGGGGCGTGGGCGTGACGTCCTCATTGGGGTGCCAACGTTGCTGCATGGGCTGACCTTGGATGCGTTGCTTCAGGGCTCGGGTTGGCAAATAGCAAGATCGACGCCACACGCCGAAGCAGGCGTCGGCAGCGCCAACTCCTCCAAAACAGTACCCCTCACGACGGTAAAGCGTGCCATGGCGGAACGGCGCGCGGTGCCATGTGCCGAAACTGTCCGCCCGATACCGATCACCGTTCTCCCAATGAGCGGTGCACACAATGGTGCGCAAGCGGGACGCGGGGCCGACATTCGGATACAGTCGGTACGTGCTCCGAGTCCTTGTTGCTCTGGCAACGGGACGACCCGAGTTCTCGGCCTATGGCGCGGAGACGACGCAGATGCGAGGTCAATTGCGGTTACCGGGATATAGCGTCGGCTTGGTGGCACTCGCGATCGTCGCGATCGCAGACTGTGGCAGCGCACGGGCCCAAAGCCCACCCTCCCCGCCGAGCACTGGCAGAGTGCCGGACGGCTTCGTTGTCACGCCGCCTCGGTCAAATCCGCAGCTGTTGCCGCCGCGCATGCATGAGCATGGCCAGGACGCCCGACCGGACGACCTTCCCGAGCGGCAACTCCAGCCCCACGGGGGGTGCAGCTACCAGGAGCAGACGCTCGAGTTGATCGTCTGAGCGGCGGAACGCCAGAGCACGGATGCGTCTTGGCTCACTGCTTCGTTGTTGCGGGCGCTTTGGCGGCAGAGCTCGACTTGGATTTTCCCTTGGCCTGATCCGCGGACGCTGCAGTAGAGCGCGCCTGAGGCACCTTCTTGGCCTTGTTGCTCCGCGGCTTTCGCTTGGCAATCTTGCGCGCGGCTGTCTTGCCGTTACAATTCCATGCCAAGACCGACGCACGGACGCTGCGAACGCCCTCGGCAGCAGGATCAATCGGCATGGTATCGATAGTCGGAGCACCGAAGCGTGCCTTCCAGGCTGCGGTCTCGAAACCATGATTGAGCAGGCTCGCCGCGCGCATATTGCGGTCGTCGCCTGACGGCTCGCCCAGGACGACCGCAATCAGCCGCTTGCCGTCACGCGTGGCGCTCGCGACGACGTTGAATCCGGAATCGCAGATGAAGCCAGTCTTGATGCCATCGGCGCCCTCGAACGATCGCAGCAGCGCATTGTGCGAGCGTAGCCGCTGATCACCGAGATGAAACTCGGACAGACTCCACACGGCGTCATGCTCGGGAAAATCCCTCAGCGCGGCGCGCGCGAGGCGCGCGAGGTCCCTTGCCGTCGAGATCTGGCCCGGCACCGGCAGGCCATGTGGATTGACGAAGTGTGTGCGCGTCATCCCGAGGCGCCGGGCAGTGTCGTTCATGAGTTGGACGAAGCCCTCCTCCGACCCCCCGATCTTCTCCGCCAGCATGATCGCGACATCGTTGGCCGACTTCACCACCAGAGCGCGGATCGCCACATCCACCGGGATCGCGTTGCCGACCGGCAAGCCGATCTTGCTTGGCACCTGCTCGTGGGCCTTCTCACTGACCTCCAGTGTATCGGTCAGCTTCAAGCGACCGGACTTGACCGCATCGAACGTGAGATAGGCCGTCATGATCTTGGTGATCGAGGCGGGAAACCATTGATGATCCTGCTCCGCGGAGTAGAGGACCCGGCCGCTGGCAGCCTCGAGGAGAATGACGGGCCCCGCGCGAGCGGGCTCCGACGAGAGACCGACAGCCGAGCAACCAATGATCAAAGCGGCCACGAAGGACCTGACTCTCGATGTCATCGGTGGGACTCCCGGGGCTGCCGAACGGATCGCGAATCCTGCGCACGCGGCCTAGCGCGATCCGGACGCGCCAACCGCCGAGTTGGCGCATCTAAAGTTGAACAGCCGGCGCTTGCAAGAGGCCTTTTATGGCGGACCGAGATCAACCTTTGACGCGGGCGCTGGTCGGATCGTAGAGCGGTTTCAGGCTCGCAACCGCAGGCACGCGGCGCCCGGCGACCTCGATCTCGTAGCGGCGCGCCAGCATCGCCTCCGGCCCTTCGCCCGGAACGCACGGAACATAACCTAGCCCGATCGCGGCACCGAGCGTGTGCCCGTAGCCGCCGGACGTGATGTGCCCGACGATCTCGCCGTCCTGGACCACGGGCTCGGTGTGGAACAGGAGAGGCGCGGGATCTTCCAATCGGAATTGGACGAGACGGCGGGTCACGCCGGACTGGCGTTTCGCCAAGACCGCCTCGCGCCCGATGACATCGCCGAAGCGACCCGGGCTCTTGTTCACCTTGACCGCAAAACCGAGACCCGCCTCGAGGACATGGTCCTCGTCGCCGATATCATGACCGAAATGCCGGTAGGCCTTCTCGAGGCGAAGCGCGTCCATGGCCTGCAGTCCGGCGAGGCGAAGGCCAAAGGGTGCACCCGCTTCAAGCAGAGTTTCCGCGACGTGTGCCGCGAACTCCGCGGACACATAAAGCTCGTAGCCGAGTTCCCCGACGTAGGTGATCCTGTGAGCACGCACATGGGCCATGCCGACCTCGATCGTGCGGGCAGTCCCGAAGGGAAATGCGGCGTCGGAGACGTCGTCGGGTGTCAGCGAGGCGAGCAACTCACGGGAGCGCGGCCCCATCAGGCCGAGACAGGCCTCGCCGCTCGACACGTCGAGCGCGATGCAGTGGGCGTCATCGGGGATATGACGCTCGAGCCAGGCAAAATCGCGCCGGGTGGTGGCTGCCCCCGTCACCACCAGGAATGAAGCCTCGCCAAGCCGCGTGACGGTAACGTCGGCCTCGATGCCGCCGCGCTCGTTCAGCCATTGCGTGTAGACGATGCGGCCCGTTGGCACGTCCACGTCATTGGCGCAAATGCGCTGTAGTACGGCCTCGGCATCCCGGCCTTCGACGCGGAACTTGCCGAAGGGGCTCATGTCGAAAAGCCCTGCCGCCTCGCGCACCGCCCGATGCTCGGCGGCGACGTTGGCGAACCATCTCGGTCGGCCCCAGGTGTCGTGGGGCTCCGGACGTTGCCCCTGCGCCACCTCGTCAGGCTCAGCGAACCAGTGCGGGCGCTCGAAACCCGCGGTCTCACCGAAATAGGCGCCGTGGCGGCGCAATATCTCGTGCACGGGAGAGCGGCGAGCGCCGCGCGCAGTCGCGAACTGGCGGTAGGGGAAGTGGTCGGCATAGAGCAGCCCCAGCGTCTCGGAGACACGGGGCACGATGAAGGCGCGTGTGGCCTGGAACGGAAACGTACGCCGCACGTCGACGTCCCACAGATCGAACGGCGGAGCGCCGCCGACGATCCACTCCGCAAGCGCCTTGCCAGCGCCACCGGCCGACTGGATGCCGACCGAATTGAAACCGCACGCAACGAAGAAACCTTTCACTTCCGGCGTCTCGCCGAGCAGATAGCGGTTGTCGTGCGTGAAGCTCTCGGGGCCGTTGAAGAAGGTGCGAATGCCGAGACGCCCGAGCAGCGGCATCCGCTTCGTGGCCGTCTCCAGGATGGGTGCGAAGTGGTCCAGGTCGGCTGGAAGCTCGTCGAAGCAGAAGCTATCGGGAATGCCATTCATTCCCCACGGCTTGGCATTCGGCTCGAAGGCGCCGAGCATGATCTTGCCGGCGTCCTCCTTGTAGTAGGCGCACTCGTCGGTGACGCGCAGGACGGGGAGACCTTTCGGGATCTCGTCCGACGGCTCCGAGACGACGTAGAAGTGCTCGCAGGCCTGCAGCGGCAGGTGCACGCCGGCCATGCGGCCGACCTCGCGGCCCCACATCCCCGCGCAGTTGACGACCACTTCGGCTGCGATCGTTCCTTGATCGGTGACGACGCCGGTGACACGGCCATTCGCCAGCGTCAACCCGGTGACCTTCACGTTCTCGCGGATCGTGGCTCCGTTCTGCGTCGCGCCGCGGGCCATGGCGAGGGCAACGTTGCCGGGATCGGCCTGACCGTCACGAGGCAGGTAGATTGCGCCAAGGACGCCGGCCATGTCGACCAGCGGGTGCCGGCGCGACGCCTCGGCGACCGAGACCTCTTCGACATCGACACCGAAAGCGCGCGCCATGGACGCGCCACGACGCAACTCCTCCAGGCGCTCGGATGTGAGTGCCAATGACAACGAGCCCACGCGCCGAAAGCCCGTGGCGACACCCGTCTCATCCTCGAGCTTGTCGTAGAGCTCGGCGCCATAGCGGGCCAGCTTGGTCATGTTGGCGGTCGCGCGAAGCTGGCCGATCAGGCCCGCCGCATGCCAGGTGGTGCCGGAGGTGAGCTGCTTTCTCTCGAGCAGCAGGATATCGCGCCAGCCGAGCTTGGCGAGGTGATAGGCAACCGAGCAGCCGACGACGCCGCCGCCGACAATCACCACCCGCGCCTGCATTGGGAGTTCGGCGGTCATGGCTTTGCTGTCCAACCATAGTCGCGGGCAGCTGCCTCCGCCGTGACATAGCCTTGCGCGACATCTCGGGCGATCAGGCGCGGATCGCGCGCGTCGGCCGGGCCGTAGCCGCCACCACCGGACGTGTAGAGCGTGAGCACATCGCCCTTCCTCAGGTCGAGGCGATCCTTGCTTCGCGACCGGATCACCTTGCCGTCGCGCTCGATCTCGATCCGGGTATTGCTGCCGTCCGCACCACCGAACAGCCCGTAGGGCGTCAGGCGCATCCGATCGGTGTAGGTGGCGAAATTGGTGCCGTCCTTCAGGATCAGGAAACGGCGATAGAAGCCGAGGCCGCCACGCTGCCGACCGGCGCCGCCGGTATCCGGCAGGAGCCCGTAGCCGACGATCCGGAAATGCTCGAAATCCATGTCGGTCGCCTCGACCGGGGTGTTGGTGCAGTTCGACAGCGGGCTGTCGACGGCGTCGCAACCGTCGAGGCGCGGGCCGCCGCCGAAGCCGCCACCATAGATCTCGAGGTAGACCCGATAGCCACGCTCGCCGAGGTGCGAAATGGCCAGTGCATGGGTCGAATCGTTGCCACCCGCCGTCACCTTGTCCGGCACCACCTGCGCGAGCGCCTTCAAGGTCGCATTGAAGCAGCGATAGGCCGGTAGAAGGCGCGCGCGCACGGGTGCCGGATAATTCGGATTGACCAATGTTCCCTTCGGCGCGGTCACGGTGATCGGGCGTTTGAAGCCTTCGTTGAAGGGAATGTCGGGGCTCGTCAGGGCGCCCTTGATCGCGGCGAGCGTGGCCGAGACAGTGGAGGCCCAGGGGCAATTCAAGTTCCGTCCAACCTGCGCGACCGTGCCCGTGAAATCCACGGACACCGTATCGCCCTTCTTGGTGACGGCGGCTTTCACCGTCAGGGGCGTGTCGCCGATGCCATCGTCGTCGACCGCATCCTCGCCGTGCCAAGTGCCATCCGGAATGGTCGCAAGGGCCGCCCGGAACCGACGCTCGGAGTAGGCCATCAACTCGCTCATCGCGGCGGAGACGGTGGCTGGACCGTAACGGTTGCACAGCTCGATCATACGTGCCGTGCCAATCGCGTTGGCCGCGAACTGGGCATAGAAATCGCCGATGGTCTGCGAGGGGACGCGGACATTGGCCGCAATCAGGCGCTCGAGCAGGCCGCCGTTCCAGTCACGGTCGTAGGTATAGCGCGACGGCGGGATGATGATGCCCTCGGCATGCACGTCGACGGCGTCGGGCGTCATCCCGGGATTGCCGCCGCCGAGGTCGAGGTGATGCGCGACTGTGCCGGCGAAGGCAACGAGCACGCCCTCGTGGAAGATCGGCGTGAAGATGAACACGTCCTGCAGGTGCTGGCCGCCGCCGTACGGATCGTTGTTGATATAGAAGTCGCCGGGCCTCAGCTCCGTGATCGGCGTCACCTCGGTGCAGGCGCGGAAGATCTCCGACATTGAGCCGAGGTGCATCGGAATCAGCTCGGCCTGAGCGACGACGTTGCCCTGCCTGTCGAACAACGCGGCTGAGGCGTCCTGCGCCTCACGCACGATATTGGAGTAGGACGAGCGGATGAGCTTCGTTCCCATCTCTCGTGCGATGGCGATCAGCGCCTGGGAAACAACCGCGTAGTCGACCGGGTCCAACTGTGCGGGTGACTTGGACCCCGCGCGGGCTTTACCGGCCACGGTCCGCGATTTCACCTTCGCGGCGACTTTCGCCGTTCTTTCCTGCATCACGCGCGCTCCAGCACCGTGTTGTCGTTCTCGTCCCGCCGCGCGATCCAGCCCGGCGGCACATAGAGTGTCGAGGTCGGGTCCTCGAGCAAGGCGGGCCCACGCACGCGGTCGCGCGGTTTCATGGATGCACGGCTGCGCAATCGACCGTCGTGCCACCGCTTGTCGTCATGCAGCCGGATAGCCGTTTCCTTCGTGGTCCGCGTCGCCGTCTCGGTGAGCAGCGGCAGTTCCTGCAATGGCGCTGCCAGTCCCAGGCGGAACGAGACGAACTCGATTGGCTTGTCGGCCTCGCCCCCGAAGAAGAAGACGCGCTGGTGCGCATCGCCGAAGCGCTTGCGAACGCCATCGGCCGTGATGCGCTTGATCTCGCGTTCCTCGAAGGTGACGGGCACCTCGAACGCCTGCCCGACGAAGCGCATCTCGGCGGTGAGCGTCAATTGAACCTTCTGGCCGAGCCCCGCGTCCTCGGCGCGGGTAAGTGCGCGCTCGCGCATGGTCGCGAACACATCGCGGAGCGTATCGGCCGCGGTCCGATCGGCAGGCGCACGCCGCGTCAGGCTCTCGAACAGGACGAAGTCCGACGCGATCAGCCCATATGCCGAGATGATGCCCGCGGACGGCGGCACGACGATCGTACCGATGCCGAGTTCGCCCGCGACCTGGGCCGCGTGCAGCGGGCCGGCGCCGCCGTAGGGCACCAGCACATAGTCGCGCGGATCGTGTCCCCGCTCGGTGGATATCAGCTGAATGGCGCGCACGATATTGGCGTTCGCAAGGGCCACGGCACTGTCTGCGGCTGCCTCCAAGCTCATGCCGAAGCGGTCCGCGATGGGCTTCAACGCCCGGGCGGACGCCGCCGCATCGATCTGCATCCGGCCACCAAGGAAAGCCTCTGGCCTGACCGTGCCCCGGATGACGTGGGCGTCGGTCAAGGTCGGCAGCGTGCCGCCCCGGCCGTAGCAGGCCGGACCGGGATCAGCGCCGGCGGAGTGCGGCCCGACGCGCAGCATCCCGCCGTCGTCGACCCAGATGATCGACCCGCCGCCGGCACCAATGGTATTGATGTCGAGGAGTGGAATACGGATCGGCAAGCCGTCGAGCGAGAACTCCTGCGTCAACTGCGGCACGCCACCGGTTACCACGCAAACGTCGGTCGAAGTGCCGCCGATATCCAGCGTGACGAGATTCTTGTAGTCCGACCGACCGGTTTGCCGGACGGCCCCCATCACTCCAGCAGCCGGCCCCGAGAGCAGCGCATTGATGGCGTTCGCCCGCATCGCCTCGGCCGGCAATCGTCCGCCGTTCGACTGCATGACGGAAAAGCGGCCCTGGAAGCCGGCGCCCGCGAGCCGCTGGCGAAAGCGGGCGATGTATCGATCGATGACGGGTTGCACATAAGCCGAGAGCGTCGTCGTTGAAGCACGCTCGAACTCGCGAAACTCGCGGGTGATGTCAGACGAGATCGTGATATGGACGCCCGGAAGCGCTTCTGCCAGCAGCTCGGCCAGGCGCCGCTCGTGGGCCGGATTGACGTAGGAATTCAGCAGGCAGATGGCCACGGCCTCGTAGCCGCCATCCCGCAAAGCCGGCACGAGGCGCGCGGCCACATCGCCCTCGTCGAGCACATCGAGCACGGATCCGTCAGCGAGCATCCGCTCAGCAACCTCGAAGCTCGCGGCGCGCGTCACCACGGGTACGGGCTTCTGGTACTCCAGATCGTAGATTTGCGAGCGGCCATGCCGCTGCAGCGCGAGGATATCGCGAAACCCCTTGGTCGTGACGAAGGCGGTCGGGAAACCCTTGCGCTCGAGCACGGCGTTGGTCGCGACCGTCGAGCCGTGAGCGAGATCATCGATGGTGCCGATCGGGATGCCGCTCGCCACCAGTGCATTGAAGGCACCCTCGTCGGGCGCCTTCGGCACGCTCGGGACCTTGGTGACGACGATGCCATCGGGCCCAATAGCCACGAGGTCCGTGAAAGTGCCGCCGACCTCGATGCCAACGCGCATACCGATTCCTCTTTCCGCTCGTGTTCCCGGACGGAGCAAGACGCAATCGCGCGCCACAGTGCAGATCCGGAACCTTCACCCCAACGATATGTGGGAACGTCCCGGATCGTCACGCAGAAGTGTGAAACTCGCTCATTTTGGTGGGCAACGAGAGCGATCAAGCCGCCTTCGTCTTCTGCGAGCGAGCCTTGTCCTCATCGCGCACGGCTTCGATCAGGCCCTCCTCGACGGCCTTGATCTGCTGGGCGAGGAAGCGCGAGTAGATGCGCACGTGCGGCAGGCCACCGCCGACGAACCACATGCCGGGCATCGGTGTCCGCCGCCACATGTTGTGCAGCTCGCCCTTCTCGTCGAAATCCCACACCTGGCCCAGTCGGTCAGCGATCTCGTCGCCCATGAAGTGGCGAACAACGTCCTGCTGGTTCTTGTAGCCCGTGGCGGCCACGATGACGTCGGCCTCGACAATCGAGCCGTCCTTCATCTGCAGGCCCTTTGGCACCACGCGCTCGATATTGCGATGCTGGGCAAGGCCGATCTTGCCTTCGACGATCAGATCCGAGCAGCCGACGTTGAAGTAGTATCCACCACCGCGGCGCAGATATTTCATCTGGAAGCCGGTGTCGTCCGGAGGACCGTTGTCCAGCTCGAAGCCACGCTTGACGAGGCCATCGAGCAAGTCGCGGTCGGCCTGTTTGCAGAGTGCGGCGGCGATCTTGTAGCCCTGCACCAGCACCGGATAGGGCGACGCCGTCGCGATGAGATCGCACTCCTCGGTGGAGAGGCCCTCCTGATAGAGCTCATAGACCCGCTGCGCCTCCTTGAGACTGACGATCAGCGTAGAGTTGCGCTGCACCATCGTAGTTTGGGCGCCTGACACGCACAGGTCGTGCGCGACGTCATGGCCGCTGTTGCCAGTGCCAAAGACGACGGCTTTCTTGCCGTTCCACTTCTTGCCGCTGTCGTACTGGGAAGAATGCATCACATCGCCGGCGAACGATTCGAGCCCCGGCAGCTTCGGCATGATCGGGATGGCACTGACCCCGGTGGCAAAGACGACATGACGAGGGCGCAGGATGCGCTCGGTGCCGTCGGCACGCTTGACCGAAAGCGTGTAGCGACCGACTTTGTCGTCATAAGAGCCGCGCAGGAATTCCGTCTGCAGCCAGACGTTGATCTCCATCGTATCGGCGTAGAACTCGAGCCAGTTCGCGATCTTGTCCCGTGGAATATAGACGGGATAGTTCGGCGGGAACGGCATGTAGGGCATGTGGTCGACGAACACCTCGTTGTGCAGCGTGAGGTTGTGGTAGCGCTTGCGCCACGCATCGCCGACCCGCTCGTGTCGGTCGATGACCAGCGTATCGACGCCGAGGATGTTGAGGCACGCCGCAATGCCGAGCCCTGACTGGCTGCCGCCGATCACCACCACGGCCGGCTCGCGATCCTTGTAGGCCAGTACTTTCTCCCGGTGGTCCATCCAGTTCTCACCACCGAAGCCGCCGGACCATTCCTCGCCGCGAGGACGGCGCGGGCCAATACGCTGCTCGTGCCCGCGGATCTCGTCGAGCGACGTCAGAAGCACCCACGCCTTCGGGTCCCCATTGTCGTCCGGCACTAGGCGGAGGACACCGCTACCGCTCCCGAAGGCGGTATCAAACGCGATGATCGCCTCGATATTCTCGACGCCGGCCCGCTTGAGGACGCGCGGCGGCGTGCGGCCCTCGGCAAGACGCAGACGCGTCGGCTTGACCTTCGGTAGCCTGTCGGCGAGCGCGGCCTTGATGCCATCGGGGCCGCTGACCGTCTCGATGTGCCAAGTGAAGGCGACGAGGTCGCGCCAGTGGCCGTCCTTGGCGAACAAGGACGCGGCAGCGGCGATGTCATTGCTCCGGGCGGCGGCTTCAAAACTCGCCAGCCAGCGGGTCGTGGCGGCATGGGGGTCGATGCTCTTCAGCTTGGCTTGGCTCATCACGGGTAAGGGACCTCTCGATGCGGTATTCAATGTCGATTTCGGCCGCGCAGGCGCTCCTGGAGCAGGTCGACGGCGGTGCGCGCTGAGCGGCTCGGGCCGACGCGCGATCGCCTAAAACTACGGACTTTGTCCGGACAAAGCAAGGTGCCGGGGGTGCGACGCGACGGCTAGGCCGATACCATCCTTACCAGCGCCGCCGCCGCCATCATCTCCTCCCATCGCCTCTCCCGCCGCGCCATGGCCTCGGCGTCCTCGCCCCATTCCGCGATCTGCCAGTTCTCGTCGACGTGGGCGGCCTCCCATGCGGCCTCGGGCGTAACCTGCCCCTGCACCACGGCCAGTGCAAGCAGGGCCGAGCCTGTCAGCGTCGTCATCACATGCAGTGCTGTGAGTTGCAGCGCATCGAGCGGCTCGATCGCGGCCGCGATCCGGGCGACGGCCTCCGCCGGCTGTGCAACCGGCATAAGCCCGTCGGCCACCGCGAAGCGCGCGCCGAGGGCCTCCTCGGCCCACGCGAGCAACGTGTCCCAGTGCAACCGCTGCTGGGCGATCAGCCCCGCAGGATGCGCCGCGCGATAGCAGACCAGATCGCTCCCCGCATACTTGACCACATCCGCCGCGACGTCGGACATGCGTCCTGCAACGCCGTCGATCGCCGTGTTGACGAGACGCGTAAGCGGCATCGAGGCAGGATTGATGTGGGTTACCTGCGCTGCCCATTCATTGGCGACCGCCTCGGCGAGCACGATGCTCCGCACCTTCAACTCGCGCTTGCCCGGGGTCTTCGCGATGCGCCCATCGAGCAGAAGCGCATGTCCGGGTGGCGGGCCCGAAACGCCGAGCGAGACGTCCTTGTAGAACCGACGCGGCAACGGCGTAGCTTCAGACCGGCGGCCGGAAACCACGATCGGCTTGCCTTTGCCGCTAGCGTTTCCATTTTTGCCCGCGTTACCGTCCGCGTCTTCGCTCATGTCGCCTCCGTTGCACCCGTCGCCTGCTCGGCCAAGCGCTGCTCGATGGCCGAGACCAGCTCCTCACCGGTGGTGATCACCCGATGAGCCCCGGCGGCAACAAGCAGATCCGGGCGATGATAGCCCCAGCCGACGCCGAGCGCACCGACGGCGGCACTTCGCGCCATGGCCATGTCGAACGACGTATCGCCGACCATGACGGCGGCTTCCGGGGCCACGCCCGCCTCGGCAAGAGCGGACAGGATCATCGACGGATGCGGCTTTGACGGGTGATCGTCGGCAGTCTGGATGGTGAGGAAGGTGCCATGCCAGCCTTCGCGCTCGAGCAGCCGCGCAACGCCACGCCGAGACTTGCCCGTAGCGATCCCCAACAGTACGTCGCCGCGCTCGACGAGAGCAGCGACGGTGTCTCGAATGCCCGGATAGAGTGGTTCGTCGAGGCGCTGCAGGCGCCCCTCCGCGTGGGCCGTGCGATAGTGCTCGGCCAATGAGCGGCGCAGTTCCGGTGGCTCCGTCGGCGCGAGGACCGCGAAGGCTTCGGTCAACGACAGCCCGACGACGCTCAGCACCTGATGGGTCAGAGGCGGCGTAAGGCCATGGCCCGCGAAGGCGTGCGTCATCGCAGCCGTGATGTTGTGCTGGCTGTCGATCAGTGTGCCGTCGCAGTCGAAGATGACGAGCTTCATGGCTTGATGCCTCATCGCACCGATGCGCCCCCCGGCGCTGGCCGACGGGACTACGCCCTCAGCGGCGCGTGAGCACCGCGTAGTAGCTGTAACCGCGATAAAGCCGCTCGAAGGTAGGCGTCAAGTCGTGTCGGCGTGCGAGGTCGTGGAGTACCGCTTCGAGCGTTTCGCGGGGAGTGACGCGAAATTGAGCCAGCCAACCATAGAGGACGCGCTTGAGCGGAGCCGGCAACGCCTCGCAACCGCCGAAATCCACGACGTGCAAGCTGGCGCCGGGGCGGAGGAGGCGAGCGGAATGGTCGAGTGCCGCCTCCCACGGGGGCATCATGGAGAGCGAATACGAGAAGAAGATTCGGTCGAAACTGTCACGGCCGAGCAGCGCATTGGCGTCGAAGTCAGTGGCATCGCCGAGCCCCAGCCGGATGCGGCTCGAAAGGCCGCGACGCGCGAGAGCCGCCTCGGCCGTCTCCAGCATCATGCGGGAGAGATCGATGCCGTAGTATTGAGCGTCCGGATACCGGCGCTGTGCGCGAATGAGGTTCAACGCGGTGCCGCAACCGACCTCCAGAACGTGGGCTCCAGAAGGAGGCGCCAAGCCCGCGATCAGCCGCTTCCGCCCGAGCAGGTAGTACTCACGGGTCAGATCGTAGACATGACGCTGATAGCGATAGTTGCGGTCGAGATGCTCCGCATGGCTCTCGGACGTCATCGCCGCCTCACTGGGGCTTGAGTACGTAGAGGTGGAAGGCGCCGTAGATGGCCGAGCGATCCTCGGCGGACAGCCGGCGAGACGTCTCCGCCTCATAGGTCCAGCGCCCGAGGATGGCATCGGGGACACGACCGGGCAGGATCGTCTCGATGCCGGCCGTGCGGAAGATCACGCGCCCCCCCGGACGCGCTGTCCGCGTGATCTCGCTCCACAACTCGGTGAGAGTGGCGTCGTCCATCCAGTCCTGGGCATCGAGCAGCACATAGCGATCGAGCGAGTCGCTGGGCTGCCGCTGCAGCAGCTTCGTGAACGAGATGTGGTTGACCTCGACGCGGTCGGCGCGGGCCTTCAATGCCGGAAAATAGCGCGCCTCCAGGTAGGGCGGCACGGATGCATCAGGGGCTTTCGAATAGGCGCGGTTGAAGGCCTGCCAGGCGAAATAATTATCGCTCAGGTCGAAATCGCAGGCCAGCTTGCGCAACCGCTCCTCGACGACCTCGGCCATGTGGGGCGAATCGCCCAACAGGGCCTTGTATTGCGCTGGCGGTATGCCGAGCCCGTAGAGAGACGCCTCGTTGCCGAGCATCTTGCGGATCATCTTATTCTGGAAGAGCGGCGCCAACTCGGCTTCGTAGATCCGCGTCTGCTCCTCCCGCGTCTTGGCTTTCAACATGACGCGCGGGTCCTTGCCGTACATCCGCGCGAGACGATGAGCAAAGGCGATGAAGATGCCGAGGAGCCCGGATTTGTAGAAGCCACGCGTGAAGGCCGTGATGCGGCGGCGGCCGAGTTTGTCGCGGCCTTCCCAATACGTGCGCGACGTGGCGTCGAGGTGCGGCGCGATGTAACGGTCGTAGAGATCGACGTTTCCGGCATCGTCGGCGTCGACGAAGAGGCGACGGAAGGCGTCGGCATCGGGCAGATGTTTGGCCGCAGCCAGCTTCATCTTGTTGAGTGCAATATGGGCGTGATTGAGATCGACGACGCATATGCGCTCGGGATCGGCGGTCAGATAACTCATCATGTTGCAGCCGCCCGACCCGATGGTCACGATCCGCGACGACGATGTGATGGCGAGCGCCTCGAGGTCGACTCGGGGGTCCTCCCAGATCTGGGGATAAACCAGCTCGCTGAACGCGAACGTGAACAAGCGCTCCAGCAGGCCAGCCCGGGACAGCGCGCTGCTTTTGTGGACTGCCTCGCCCAAGAGGCCTGCGGCGGCGCGCTCGGAGCGCTCCGTACCGATTGCCATATGGCATTCCTTCCAGTGATAGAGCCGCCTTACGCTGGCATCGGCCAGGCAGGCTTTTTCGCCGCGATCTGGCGCCACGCGACGGCGCGCCTTGGTATCAGGCCGCAGCGCCGACGGGAAGCTTCAATTCCAGAGCCGTGGCAGACGCGCCAACCGGCCAACGCACGATACGCATTTCGCCATCGAGGGTTTCGACCAGTGCGCTGCAGCTTTCCACCCAGTCCCCGCAATTCAGATAATGCACGCCGTTGATCTGCCGGTCGGACGGATGGTGAATATGCCCGCAGATGATCCCGTCGGCCGCATGGCGGCGAGCCTCGGCGGCAACGGCCTCCTCGAAGGAGCCGATGAAGCTGACCGCCGACTTGACGCGATACTTGAGATACGCCGACAGCGACCAGAAGCCGAGGCCGAAGGAGCGGCGAAACCAGTTGAGCGGCGTATTCACCCACAGTGCCACCTCGTACCCGCGGTCGCCCAGGAAGGCCAACCACTTGGCGGTACGCACCACGACATCGAACTCGTCGCCGTGCATCACCACATAGCGGCGGCCGTGGAGCGTTGTGTGCATCGTGCTGCGCTCGAGACGAATACCGCCGAACTGCATCCCGCAGTAGTCGCGCAACACTTCGTCGTGATTGCCCGGAATGAAAATGATCTCTGCGCCTTTCCTGACCTTGCGAAGCAGCTTCTGCACGACGTCGTTGTGCGCTTGTGGCCAATGGGGTCCGCGGCGCACCTTCCAGAAGTCGACGATGTCCCCGACGAGATAGATGACGTCGGCGTCGACGTTGCGGAGAAAGTCCAAGAGCGCCGCAACCTGCGCGTTGCGCGTCCCAAGATGCACGTCCGAGATAAAGACGGCCCGGACGCGGCTGCTCGCGCTTTCGTCGGCCAGGAATGAAGCATTGGGCGAGATGTCCTGCATGCCGCCCGGGTAGAGGGTTTCGGTTGCAGTCTCGTGACAATATCGGCCGTCACGGCAGCTTTCCCCAGGTCGTCGTTTCTCGGCCACCGGCTCGAGGAATTGAGATGAAGCCCGGGCGATCGTCAAAATGAGCCAGTCCCGCTCGCCGATCATTAGCGGGGTCGTCAGAGCAGGAGCGAGACTGGCCCGAACCCAGCGGCAGCGTCAGAGGGCGGACGCAACCGTCGGGTCGTCATGGATGGACAAGCGCACCATACCCTGCGACGCCGCAACGACGCTCGCACTGCATTGCTCGTCCACGGCGTTGCCGGACTTTTCTCTCAAAAAGGGGCTGTGAAAATATTTCAATCCGCCGGCTACAGAGTTTTTTGTAGCCTAATTCAGTGACAACAGCATAACGCTGTCGCGAGCGAATCAGGCTCGCCAATCAGGACTATTGCTCTCCACGGAAAGCCGGTTGGAAAAACGTCCATGACGCTCGAGCAGCGTCGCGACGTGCCGCATGAGCTCCGTCATCGCGAACGGCTTCGACAGGAAGACATCGGCTCCCGTGGCTAAAGCGCGTTGGCGGTCGTCACGGCCATTGCGCCCGGTAAGCATGACAACAGGCACATAGTCGGGCGCCATACGCCGTCTCAGCTGCCGTAGCACCTCGATGCCGGAAAGACCTGGCAACTCCCAATCGAGAATCATCACGTGTGGCCGCGTACGCTCGATGTCGTCCACGGCACCGGATTCGACGATCGAAACAATATGACCGCCTGTTTCCAGATTGTAGGCCAGAAGCAGCGCCATGCTCAGGTCGTCCTCGACGACGGTAATGCGAGTGCGTCCCGCGCTCGGACCAGAATCGTGTGGCATGCGTTTCGCCCTTCGCCAGCTCGTTTCCCCGCGTCACCACCGGAAGATCAATTCCGAAATGCTTCGTCGGAATCGATTAGAGCGCAGGGGCATAAAGAGCGGATGACAAGCGGCGATGTCGGGTACGGCGAATCCGGTCAACCTTGTGCGATCGATCCGCGCAAGGCATGTGAGAGCAATCAGTCCTTCTCGAAATGCTTCGGGTCAAGACCGAGCAAGGCCCAAGTGGCCAGCATATGCGGCGGCAGCGGCGCGGTGACGTCGATGTTCGGAGTCCCCGGCCGTGGATGCGGGATGACGAGCCGGCGCGCATGCAAATGAAGCCGCGGCTCCAATTCCTCGACCGGCAGTGGCCGGCCGTCGTCGTATTTGTTGTCGCCGACGATCGGATGATTGATCAGGGCCATATGCGCGCGAAGCTGATGTTGGCGGCCCGTCACGGGCTTCAGCGACACCCACGCGGCCTTCTGGCCGACACGGTCGATGACGCTGTAGTGGGTGGTTGCATGCATGGCCTGCTCCTGCTCGCCGGCCTCCGCCTTGCGCACCCGGTCGCCATCGGGGCCCGCGGCTTTGACGAGGGCGGCCTCGATCCGCCCCTGTGGCGGTCGCGGCACTCCATGCACGAGCGCCCAATAGGTCTTCGCTGCGCTCCGCGTCTGGAACGTCCGGCCGAGTCTCGCCGCGGCATCGCGTGTCTTGGCGACGAGAAGCACTCCGGTGGTGTCGCGGTCGAGGCGATGGACCAGACGGGGCCGATCTCCATAGTGATCCGCCATACCGGCCAGCAAGCCATCCAGATGCCGTTTGGTTCCGGTACCGCCTTGCACGGCAATGCCGAACGGCTTGTTCAGGACGAGCACGTCATCGTCCTCATAGATCACGAGGCTCTCGATGAACGTGCGGTCGGCCTTCGACAAGCCCATAGGCGGCGTGGCCGATGGTGCGGGAGCTTGTCTCTCCGGGGCCGGCTCCCGCACGATCTTGGGGACGCGGATCTCCTGACCGGCCTCGATGCGCTGGCCCGCTTCGACCCGCTTGCTATCGAGTCGAACTTGGCCGGTGCGCAAAAGCTTCTGCAGGTAACTATGGCCGACCGTCGGGAAGTGCAGCTTGAACCAGCGGTCGAGTCGCAGCCCTGCATCCTTGCCCGCGACGACGATGGTCTCGACCGGTGCCTTCATCGAATGCTCACTCTGGCTGCAGTCAAGCCCGCCCAGAGAGCGGCGATCGAGATGACGACGGACGCACCGATGTAAAGCGCGGCGAGCGCCGGCTGGCGCCGCTCCACGAGTTCAACCACATCCAGGGAGAACGCTGAAAACGTGGTGAACCCACCAAGAATCCCGGTGGCCAGGAACGTTCGCAGCAAAGCCGATCCCCCCAGCAGCAAACCCGAGAAACCAACCACCAACCCCATCAGGAACGAGCCGACGACATTCACCGTCAGCGTCGCCCACGGGAAACCGGGGCCCAAAAGCTGGGCGCAAGCCACGTTGACGATGAAGCGCGCGCCGGCCCCGAGGGCGCCGCCCGCCGCCGCGGCGAAGAAAAGTTGCATGGGTTGCCGATCCGGTGTTCTCCCGCGCTTCTACAGGTGCGGGGCAGGCCGGCGCAAGAGCGGATGGCAGGCAACCGCCTCAGCTCGACGGCTGATCCAGCTTCCGCGTCAAGTTCTCGAACTCGCGGCGAAGCTCCTCATTGCGGAAAATCTGCTCGAAGGTCGGGGCCTCGAGCTTCTGTATGGCCTCGAACGAGGTCGCGCTGTCCTTCATGAGCTGGCGGAGTTGATAGCTCGCCTCGACCGTCTCGTAGGTGTTGTCGGCGATCCTGAGATCGTGGGCGGCACGCTGCCGGGCGCGGGCGACCTGCTCGCGCTGCTGGACGAGATAGCGGCGGTACCCCTTGGCTGCCTCGTCGGCGAGACGCTGGCTCTCGCGGTTCGCCTCGAGAGCGCGACGCTGATCGGCACGGTTCTCGCCGCGAAGGAGGTCGGCTGTCCGCTTGCGAGCGGCAACGATGTCCTTCGTGATCGCATCGAGTTTGGGCAAATATTGCTGGTCGATCTTGCCGATGGTGGAGTCCTGCGCGTGCACCACCATGGCGAACAGCGCGGCGTGCATGGCGAAATAGCGCCGGGCGGCGCCGATGTTCTCGCCGGATTGGGCCATCAGCTTGGCGAGCTGGGCATCGATGGCCTTGGCCGAGTTGAACACTGCCACGAGGCGTACGAGGTCACCGGAAAGAACGCCGTCGAGCAGGAGATCGACCTGCTCGCGCGTCATCTGGATGCCGGACGTGGCGAGGCCGTTGAACACCTCGGCCTTGGCGTGATCAATCTGCTTGCGATTCTCAGCGATGCGCTTCTGGGCATCGTCCATATCCTTGGCGAGGCTATCGATCGTATCGGTGACGTAGCCGGGGAGGAACCCATCCTTCGGTGCGACAAGCTGCCTTTCCCGCAACTTGACGATGCGGTCGTCCAGATCACGGATGTTGGTCTTCAGCGTCTCGATGCGCTTTTGCACCTCGACGACAGGAACATCCGTGACGATACCAAGCGTGGCATCGAGCAGATCCTTGATCTTCGCCTCGCGGTTCTCGCGGGTCTCGGTCCAGATCGGCGGGACGATGAAGTCGTCCCGTGACGGGAGCTTCTTTGCCTCACCGCGGTTGCGGGCCGTGTCCTGAAGAATCGCATCGATGGCCTTCATCAGGCGCTGCGCCTGCTCGAAGGCTTGATCACCGGTGCGGGGGTCAGCTGACTGCGCCGGCGGGGCGGCAGCCTGCGGCTCGAGCGGCGGGGCCCCGGATTGCCCCCCTCCGGCGCCCAAGCCGGACTTATCCTGTGTCGCCGAGCGCGGCTGAGCCTGAGCGACGCGCCCCGAGGCGGGTTGACGCGTCAGGATCTCGGCAATGGCATCGCGATGGGCTGCTTGCGACCACGCAGGCGCTGGGGAAACGGCCAGAAACGCCCCGATCGTCATTGCCAGCCGAACGTGCATCGGAACGCGCGCCATCGTGCAACCCTCCCTGAACAATCAATCAGGTGGGCCGGAATTCCGGCGAATCAATGGTGGGCGGCTCATTTCTTTAAACATAGTTCACAGCCAACGCCGGACGCGCGCTTTATAGTCCGCGAAGGCCGTCCCGAAGCGCCGCTCGAGATAGGCTTCCTCTGGCTCGATGGCGAGACGGGTGACGGCCATGGCAAACAGCGGCGCAACAAGGACCAACCACAGCCTGTTGAAGCTGACACCAGCGCCGATTAACGCCAGCACCTCGCCCAGATAGATCGGATTCCTGGAGAAGGCGAACGGACCGGCCGCAACAAGCGCATTGGAGCCGCGATCCGGACGGATCGAGGTCTGATGCGTACGGAATTGGACCGCCGCCCAGATCACGAGCACGATCCCCGCCAGAAGCAGTATCATGGCGGCGAAATGGACGATGTCCGTCTCGGCGAACGGTACCGGCAGACGGATCACAAGCCAGTCGAGCCCAAGCGCCAACCCGATGGCGCCGGCAAGCAGCACCGGCGGCCAGGGGAACGTGCTCGGGCGATCGGTTGCATCGTTGGACATCGGCTCGCTGCGTTTGTAGGGACCGCACGAAGACCATATGGTGGACGGCGACATCAATCCACTGTCGCCGCAACACGGACCCGATAAGCGCAAGCCGCCCAGAGAGCCACCATGTCCATCCCCAACGAATACCCGTCACTCAACTTCGGCCTCGGCGAAACGGCGGATCAGTTGCGCCAGACTGTGCGCGCCTTCGCAGCGAACGAGGTCGCGCCGATCGCGGCCGAGATCGACAAGACGGACCGGTTTCCACGCGAACTCTGGCCCAAGATGGGCGAGCTTGGGCTGCACGGCATCACGGTCGAGGAGGAGTACGGCGGCTCCGGGCTCGGCTATCTTGAGCATTGCATCGCCGTCGAGGAGATCTCCAGGGCTTCGGCGGCGGTAGGGCTCTCCTACGGCGCGCACTCGAACCTCTGCGTCAACCAGATCCGGCGCAACGGCAATGAAGATCAGAAAACGCGCTACTTGCCGAAACTCATCTCCGGCGAACACGTCGGCTCGCTGGCGATGAGCGAGGCGGGGGCCGGCTCCGACGTCGTCTCGATGAAGCTTCGCGCCGACAAGAAGGGCGACCGCTGGGTGCTCAACGGTACCAAGATGTGGATCACCAACAGCCCCGACGCACAGGTCATCGTGGTCTACGCCAAGACCGATCCGGCGGCCGGCTCGAGGGGCATCACGGCATTCATCGTCGAGACTGGCTTCAAGGGTTTCAAAGTCGCGCAGAAGCTCGACAAGCTCGGCATGCGTGGCTCGTCCACAGGCGAACTGGTATTCGAGGACTGCGAAGTGCCGGTGGAGAACATGCTGGGCGACATCGGCAAGGGCGTGCGCGTCCTCATGTCCGGCCTCGACTACGAGCGCAGCGTGCTGGCGGCAGGGCCGATCGGCATCATGCAGGCAGCAATGGACGTCGTGGTGCCCTACATCCACGAACGCAAGCAGTTCGGCCAGTCGATCGGCGAGTTCCAGCTGATCCAGGGCAAGATCGCCGACATGTACACCGAGATGAACGCCGCGAAGGCCTACGTCTATGCCGTCGCCAAGGCGTGTGACCGCGGCGAGACGGCACGCAAGGATGCGGCTGGCGCCATCCTGTTCGCAGCCGAGAAGGCGACCAAGATCGCGCTCGATGCGATCCAGATCCTCGGCGGCAACGGCTATATCAACGATTATCCCACGGGCCGGCTGCTGCGTGATGCCAAGCTCTACGAGATCGGCGCCGGCACGAGCGAGATCCGCCGAATGCTGATCGGTCGCGAGCTGTTCGAGGAGACGAAGTAGTCGCCTGAACGAGTCCGAAGGTTGCTCACGCCTGTATCACGTCCGCCCATTCGGGATGGCGTTGCACCTGCGACCGGACGAACGGGCAAAGCGGAATGATCTTGAACCCTTCCGCGCGCGCATCGGCGATCAGTCGCTCGACGAGCGCCCGTGCAACGCCCGTGCCTCGCATCGAGTCCGGCGCAGATGTGTGGTCGGCGATGACCAGCGTCGGTGACGCCCGCGACAGGGTCAACTCGGCTTCCTCCGAATTGCCTTCGACGCGCGCGATGTAGCGCCCCTTGGTCTCGGTCATCTCTCGCGTGATGTTGATCTCGGCCATGTCGGTCGCCTCCAATCGAGCTGGTTCGCCTGCTCCCGCAGGACAGCCATCCCCGGGACAGCCTCGCACCACCCTCTCAAACACCCAGACCCAGCGCGAGTTGCACGGGCCGGAACGAGCGGCGATGCAGCGGTGTGGCGCCGTGCCGCTCGAGGGCCGAGCGGTGCTCCGGAGTGCCGTAGCCCTTGTGCCGGTCGAAACCATAGGCGGGCCACGACGCCGCGAGCCCGACCATTAGACGGTCCCGCGTCACCTTGGCGACGATGGACGCGGCCGCGATCGAGAGGCACAGCGCGTCCCCCTTGATCAGAGTTCTGGCTTCGCACGGTAAGTGGGGCATGCGGTTGCCGTCGACCAGGGCCAACCGCGGCCGAACGGCGAGCGCTGCGACGGCCTCGGACATAGCCCACAGCGTGGCATTCAAGATGTTGTCCCGATCGATGCGATCGACGTCGGCAATGCCGACCCCCACCACGGACGTGGCCACAATGCGAGCGTAGAGGCTCTCGCGCATGGCATGGTCGAGCGCCTTCGAGTCGGCGACGCCCTCGGGTATCGCACGCGGGTCCAGAATGACGGCCGCCGCAACCACCGGACCGGCCCATGGACCGCGCCCCGCTTCGTCGATACCCGCCACAGGTGCCCGCCCGAGCTTTATCTCGCTCTCCTCGACATCGAACGTCGCCTTGACCGCCATAGCCGTCCCCCCGCGCCAAAACGGTCCGGGGATTCGGCCCACGTGTCAACGCGCCGCCGCCCGAGCGCCGACGTCAGGAAAACCGCGACGCCAGATTGGCCCGCTCACGGTCTTCTGGCCACGATGAAGATCCGTGGGTCCTTCCGGCCTGATCCGTGCCTTTCGGTCACCTCGATCTGGAAACCCGCGCTTGCGATCTCAGCCTCGATCTCCGATGCGGAGAAGAACGAGACGACCGGAGCCTTCCCGATAAGCCGCATTGCCGGCACCGCAACCCGGATCATCGGGTTCATCTCCGAAAGGCAGGGCGTTTTCGAGATGAACAGTCCCCCCGGCTTCACCAGATCGCGGATGCGCGCGAGCATTGAGGGCCTGCCGGTGATCAGATGCAGAAGATTGAACGCGAGTACCGCATCGTAGGCCTCGATGCCTCCCTCCGGCTGCTCAGCTTTCCCAGCCTCGAACGTGACATTGCGACAAGATTCCGAACCGGCTTTCTCTCGCGCAATGGCGATCATCTCGCTCGATACGTCATTGGCCACGATGCTGGAGACCAACGGCGCCAGCTTCAGCGCCGTCGTGCCTGTCCCGCAGCCGATCTCCAGCACCGTATCGGATCTGCGCAAGAACTCTTGCGTGCGCTCGATCGTGCGCTCGTAGCCGGCCATATCCTTGATCCTATCGCGCGCGTATTTGCGGGCGACACCGTCCCAGAAATGCGCCGTATCGGTTTTGCGAAGCATGAGCGTCTCCTTCTTCGCCACCGGCCTACCACGTGCGTTGATATGCGATATTGCCGATCTCGGCAGATCGATCATATAAATTCGTATGGATCGATTGGACTGGAATCAGGCGCGCGCCTTCTGCGTCACCGCTGACGCTGGCTCGCTATCGGCGGCGGCTCGCAAGCTCGGCCTCACGCAGCCGACATTGTCTCGCCAGGTCGCCGCGTTGGAGGCGTCGCTTGGGGCCACGCTGTTCGAGAGGGTCGGCAAAAGGCTGGCGTTAACGGAAGCCGGGCACAGACTAGCCGAGCATGCGCGTGCCATGTCGATGGCTGCGGAGGCCATGGCGTTGGCTGCAGCCGGGACATCTCAAGACATTGCCGGGCGTGTCACAATCAGCGCCACGGATGCGGTCTCCGCTTATCTGCTACCCGCGCTGATCGGAAAGATTCGCGAGATGGCACCGCAGATCACGCTCGCAATCGTGGCTTCAGACTCGATCAGCGACCTGAGACGGCGCGAGGCCGATATCGCCATCCGACACGTGCGCCCGATCGAGCCAGATCTGATTGCCCGGCGAGTGGGTGACATGGAAGCTCATTTCTATGCGGCAGACCATTGGATTGCCAAGCATGGCACTCCTCGAACGGTCGCCGACTTGTGTGAGACAGAGTTGCTCGGGTTCGCGCCAGTGGAGCAGTTTGCAGAGCACCTTCACGCAGCCGGGATCCGCGTTCCAGCGGACCGGTTTCGCATCATCTCTGCCAACTCTGTCGTGCTTTGGGAAATGGTCCGACAGGGCCTCGGCATCTGCATGATGCTGAAAGAGATCGCAGAGCTGATGCCCGGCGTCGTTCGCCTCCTGCCCGAGCTTCCGGGCACGCCGGTGCCTGTCTGGCTCGTCAGTCATCGCGAGTTGCACACCAGTCGTCGCGTCCGTCTCGTGTTCGACACGCTCGCCGATGAGCTCGGTCGCAAAGACGCCGGAGTCCGCCGTAGGCGTTCAAACCTCGGGCTATCGAAGCCAACAGAGCGATAACGCCTGTATAACCGGCTAAAAGACTTAGTTGACGGACGCGCCGGCTTTTTCTCGGTGCCCCTACGCGATCAGAGAGACACGAATGTCGCCCCTAGTCCGAAGCACTTCAACGGACGCCCCTCCCTCCGGACGCGACCGCACCGTCAGATCGACGCTGGCCGTCCCGAGCCTGAGATTCCTGAGCGTAAAGGAGCCCGCCATCGCTGACACGACTGGTCTCGTCAGTCGCACCTCACCATTCTCTGGAAAAAACTCAAGTCCAAGCATCGATTGGATCAAGGAAACTGGTGCCGCCGCCGCCCAGGCCTGGGGCGAACACGCAGCAGGGTAAAGGATAGGGCCCCGTCGCGGACGACGTCGGAAGCCACAGTAGAGTTCAGGAATACGGCGGAGATCGAGATGAGTGGCCGCGCGCATCAGGCCTTCGAAAATGGCGACGACACCCGCCTTCGAACCCGTGCTCTCCAGACCCCTCGCAATCAAAGCATTGTCGTGGGGCCAAATCGATCCATTATGGTACGATAGTGGATTATAGCGGGCTTCCGTCTCAGCGATCGTGCGTATCCCCCAACCCGAGAAAAATCGGCTGTCGAGGAGCTGCGCGCCGACTTTTGCAGCACGATCTGGCCGAGCAATGCCCGTCCAGAGCGCATGTCCCGCGTTGCTCGACCGAACTCGGCATGGCGATTTCTTACCGTCTATGGCAATGACATAAAATCCGAGATCGTCGCACCAAAAGCGGGCTTCGAATCTCTTACGCAGCTCCTCGGCATCCGCCACAAGGCTTGCTGCGCGGTCACCACGGCCAGTAGCACTCGCACACTTTGCAGCTGCGAGACGTGCCGCGTAGCAATACCCTTGCACTTCAACGAGTGCAATTGGGCCCGTGGCCAACGAACCGTCGGCGTGAAAAATAGAATCATGGGAATCTTTCCAACCCTGATTGGAGAGTCCATCTTCGGTGGCCCGCGCGTAGACGACAAATCCATCAGCGTCTTGTGCGTTCTCGATCCAGCCAAGCGCTGCCTCGATTTGCGGCCAAATCTGATTGACGAATACCCAATCGCCCGTGCGCTGCCCGTACGCCCCCGCAAGCATAACAAACAGCGGTGTGGCATCCACCGAACCATAGTAGAGACCGAAGGGGACCTCTTTGAGTCGCGCCATTTCCCCGCCGCGCATCTCATGGAGGATTTTACCCGGGTCGGCGTCACTCGGTAAATCAGTGCTCTGGGCTTGTAGCCGCGCAAGTCGTGTCAGTACCCCCCTCGCTAGTCCGGGATCGAGCCATAGCAGCTCCAACGCTGTGATAATCCCGTCGCGGCCAAACGTCGTTGAATACCAAGGAATGCCTGCGTAAGGATACGGGCCGTCCTGCGTGGCAGTCGTCAGCATGTGAAGATCAGCCATCGATCGGCAGAGGATCTCGTTGACGACCGAGTTCTCCGTCTGGATTGTCGAGATTCCGCCCATCATTGCCCGATGGGATCGATGAACGCCCACAAGATCACGGAAGAAAGATTCAGCAGGGCGCCCCTCCCCATGCGTTGCAATGGAAACAAACACCACCTTCCGTTCCTTCGGTTCAAATTGGAAGGCGTAGGTAGCGACCGATTCCTTCAGGTGAGTAGGCCTGGGCTGGAATGAGACTTGCGTTCGTCTCTCGACGTCGTCAAGACCTTGATAAGAGAGAGCCACCTCCGTGGTGTTCATAACGCCGACATCGACTTTTCCACGACGAATTCGCCGGATGCCTCGCACTTCAAAAATATCCGCAAAATCATTAGCAAAACTGATCGACAAGGACAGCTTCACAGCCGTTGACCCGTGATTTTTCACATCCATGCGCTCGCGCAATGCGCCGTTGCTCAAATAGATTGTACGAGAGATATGAACTGTATCCTTCGGAAGGGCTATGAGGCCGTCCACGTAAATATCCGGATTAGTCAAATCAACGGTGTAACTGAGATTTTCGTCGTCAACTGCCGAATGCAGCAGGAGGGGGCGGGAACCCGCAATCAGTAATTCAAGATGGGAGAGGTAGCGTGTATCGTTCTCGAATAACCCGTCTCCACCCCCTACGCTGGCTCCGATGTCGCCGTGGCTGTCAAATACCGCGAACATGTCATTGTTCTTGAGGTTTCGACGAGGGCGTGCCGGTGCATCCAGGGCGGGGATGTAAAACGGCGTTTCATTCATGACTTCTCCTCGCAACACCTTGGCCACGACCACACCATGTTACCATAGTGTTGCTATTCTATATTGCAGTGTTCAAAGCCCTGGATGGCCATGCGATCTGGGCTATGAGCGAGGCTAGTGTTCCGGACCCGACATTTGCTTTCCTTCGCGGCTCGGTCGAGAACAAATGTCGGCGCCAAAGGAACACTAGCAACTCAATGTTTCGAATGTAGCTTTTGCCCCTGACGTTTGGTGACGAACCTAGCCGCAACCGGGTACCAAACGTCAGGGCGCTACACTAGGAGCCCAACGCCACCTGCCTTGACGAGCTCGAAGGGCTAGCCGAAGCACGTCGCAAGCCACCACGCGCCAAGAGAAGGCTATAGACCTTCACATAGTCTTTCGCCATGCGATGAGCCGTGAACCGTTCCTCGAACCTCCGGCGCACATGCAGGCGATCGAGGGCAAGAAGCGCGCCGAGTCGGCACACTGCTTCGCGCTCATTATCGACAATATAGCCTGTGACGCCCTCGTCGATCACCTCGGCTACAGATCCGTTCCGAAACGCCAGCACCGGCGTCCCGCAGGCCATTGCCTCGATCATGACGAGCCCAAACGGCTCAGGCCAATCGATCGGAAACAGGAGAGCGCGGGCCTCCCCGAGGAACGAATGCTTCCGCCGCTCGTCGATCTCCCCGACAAACTCGACCAGGGGATGCTGCAGCATGGGCTCAATCTCGGACTTGAAATACTCCTGGTCGACCTTGTCGACCTTGGCAGCGATCTTGATCGGAAGACCAGCTGACGTCGCGATGCGTATCGCACGATCCACGCGTTTCTCCGGAGAGATCCGTCCGACGAACGCCAGGTAGCCCCCGCGCGGCGTGAGGATGGGTTGGAGCAAATTGTGCGGAAGGCCGTGAGGGATGGTGACCACTTGATCCATCTCTGGCAAAGGACCGCGTTGGGCGTCAGAGATTGCGACCAGTGGCATCTCGCTGAATTCGGTGTATAGCGACCGGAGACCAGGAATATCCTGGCGACCGTGGAGGGTTGTCACCGTCTTGCGGGCAATGTCTCGGAAGATCGGAAACTGGTACTGATCTATGTGAAAATGAATGATATCGAAGTTCCGCTCAAGCCTGCGCACCTTTTCCAGCATAATCATGTAGTAGGGTGTCGGGTCCTGCCCCGGATAATGAAGCCTGAGCGCCTGTGTGCTGCAGGACACGAGTTTTGCAGAAGTCATCGAGTCACCGCTCGCGAACAGGGTGACCTCGTGCCCCTGATCGACCAGAGCTTGGGGCGGAACACTTTCCATTAACGGAGCGACCTGGGCTATTCTCACTTTACGATCCTTTGTAGAAACCGCCTCGCAGCTCATCCAAACCAAGTGACCACCTTTTTGGTTCCATCCCGCTCTCTTGTTTACCGATGTTGGGAACCACAATCGCAGATGCGCGTTTGAAGCTCAGCTGCGCAGCGAGTCGACTGGCAATCTCGTTTCAGCGTCCGGCAGTGACTTGGCCAGGTGCGTCCCGCGGCAAGCGGGCCCCCGTATCCATTCAAAGGAGACTGGTGGCGTGCTGGAAGGTCTGAAGATCTGCCTACCCGTATGGCGTAGCGCTCGCCCGTATCTGACCCAACGACACGGAACAGGCCATCTATCTCGAACCAACAGATCCTGCCGATCCTCGAAGCTCACGCCGGCCGCACTCTGGCGTCGCACGCAGGTCGACTTGTCTGGTGCCGGCTGAGGGGATTGAACCCCCGACCTTCGGTTTACAAAACCGCTGCTCTACCGCTGAGCTAAGCCGGCAATCGGCAGCCTTATAGCGCGGGTCGCTCGGGCGATCCAGCACCCTTGGTTCGAACGCCACAGACGTCTGAGCCGCAAACGCGGACGCACCACCTACATATGGATCGCGCGCTTCGCCACGGCCAGTGCCGCCTCCTTGACGGCCTCGGCCAACGTCGGATGCGCATGGCACGTGCGCGCCAGATCCTCGGCCGAGCCGCCGAACTCCATCAGGATCGCAGCCTCGGCGATCAACTCGCCCGCCTGAGGCCCGACAATGTGGACGCCGAGTACCCGGTCGGTTTTAGCGTCGGCCAGCACTTTGACAAAGCCGTCGCTCATCCGGTTGACCTTGGCTCGACCGTTACCTGCGAACGGGAACTTGCCGACCGTGTAGGCCTGACCTGCCGCCTTCAGCTCCTCCTCGGTTTTGCCGACCGTCGCCACCTCCGGCGCCGTGTAGACGACCCCCGGGATCACGCCATAGTTCACATGGCCCGCCTGCCCTGCCAGCATTTCCGCCAGCGCCAGCCCTTCGTCCTCCGCCTTGTGGGCGAGCATCGGCCCCGCGATCACATCGCCGATGGCAAAGATGCCAGGAACGCTCGTCGCGAAATGCCCGTCCACCTCGACCCGCTTCCGGGCATCGAGTTTGACGCCGATCTCCGCGAGACCGAGCCCCTCGGTGTAGGGGACCCGCCCGATCGCCACGAGCACCACGTCGGCGAACATCTGCTCGCCCGCACCACCGGCCGCCGGCTCGATCGTCACATTGCAGCCCGAAGCGTCCTTCGTCAGCCCCGTTACCTTCTGCCCCAGGCGGAACTTGAAGCCCTGCTTCTCGAGCAGGCGCTGAAACTGCTTGGCCACCTCGCCATCCATGCCGGGCAGGATGCGGTCCAGATACTCGACCACCGTCACGTCCGAGCCGAGCCGCCGCCAAACCGAGCCCAGCTCGAGGCCGATCACGCCTGCGCCGACGACAAGAAGCTTCCCCGGCACGGTCGACAATGTCAGCGCGCCCGTCGACGAGACCACCTGCATCTCGTCGATTTCGATGCCCGGCAACCGCGCCACGTCCGAGCCAGTCGCGATCACAACGGCCTTCGTCGACAGCATCTCCTTGCCGCCCTTCGCAAGCGCCACCTCGACTGTCCCAGGCGCCGGGATGCGCCCCGCGCCGTGGAACACGTCGACCTTGTTCTTCTTCAGAAGAAAGGCAACGCCCGCGACGTTGCCGGCCACGCCCTCGTCCTTGAAGGCGAGCATCTTCGCCAGGTCCAGCTCCGGCTTCACGTTGATACCCATCGCCGCGAAGCCGTGGTTGGCCTCGGCATAAAGCTCCGAAGCGTGCAGCAGCGCCTTCGACGGGATGCAGCCGACGTTGGCGCACGTACCGCCGTGTGTCGCTCGCTTCTCGACCACGGCCACCTTCAGCCCAAGCTGGCTGGCACGGATCGCACACACGTAGCCGCCGGGGCCGGTGCCAATGATGACGAGGTCGTATGTGGACATTTTGTGGAACCTATATGGGGTAGATCTTCATGCCTTCACTCTTCAATTCAGGCGCAACAACCTCAGTTGATAAATCGGCGTCTCCCAACTGAAGGTCGAGTTTTATCGGAAGCAACTTCTGAAGATCGGACAACCATTGCGAACTGAGACTGATCCAAGTCGCTAGTCGTGCAGCCGGTGGCTGACTGGCGTCGCACATGATCACTGCGACATCCAGATCACTCTCCGACCGGAGTCCACCCCGAACACGGCTACCGAAAAGCCAGACTTCTCCAACCTCTGGCTTCGTAGCAGCCCAACGACGGCATGCATCAGCGTAATGTTGCAGATCGAGATCCAATCACAGCTCCAGCACGAACCGCTGCGGATCCTCGAGGCACTCCTTCACGCGGACGAGGAAGCTCACCGCCTCCTTGCCGTCGACGATGCGGTGATCATAGCTGAGCGCCAGATACATCATCGGCCGAATCACGATCTGGCCGCTGCGCACCACCGCCCGATCCTCGATCTTGTGCATGCCGAGAATGCCCGACTGGGGGACGTTGAGGATCGGCATCGACATCATCGATCCATAGACGCCGCCGTTCGAGATCGTGAACGTGCCGCCCTGCATCTCGTCGATCGAAAGTCGCCCGTCGCGCGCTCGCTTACCGAAGTCTGAAATCGCCATTTCGATCTCGGCGAGGCTCATGCGATCCGCCTCGCGCACCACCGGCACGACGAGACCCTTCTCCGTGCCCACCGCTACACCGATGTGGTAGTAGTTCTTGTAGATAATGTCCTGCCCGTCGATCTCGGCATTCACCGCCGGTATCTCCTTCAGCGCGGTCAGGCAGGCCTTCACGAAGAAGCTCATGAAGCCAAGCTTGGCGCCGTGGCGCTTCTCGAACAGGTCCTTGTACTGGTTCCGGAGCGCCATCACGGCCGACATATCAACGTCGTTGAACGTCGTTAGCATCGCTGCCGTGTTCTGCGCCTCCTTGAGACGCCGCGCGATGGTCTGACGCAAACGCGTCATCCGCACCCGCTCCTCTCGGGCGGCATCGTTCGCCAGAGACGGCGCCCTGAGTTGCTGCATCTTTGCAGGCGCCTGCGGCGCTGGCGTGTAGACGGCAGGAGCTGTCGCAGCGGCCTTCGTGCGCACATCGGCCTCAGCTCGCGCCGCAGCCGCCGCCATTGCATCCTCTTTCAACACCTGGCCCCGACGCCCTGAGCCGTCGATGCTGCCCTCCGCGATGCCCTTCTCCTCCATAATCTTGCGCGCCGACGGCGACGGCGGCATAGCGGCACCCGCAGCCGGCTTGACCGGTGCCGCCGGCTGTTGCGGAGCGGCGTACGCCGCGCCAGGCTTAGCGGCCTGAGCGGGCGCCGCGATAGAAGCAGCACCCTCCTTGATACGGCCGAGCACGGTGCCGACGGCTACCGTCTCACCGGCCTCGACTAGGATCTCGCCCAGCACACCGGCCGATGGTGCCGGCACCTCGACCGACACCTTGTCGGTCTCGAGTTCGACCAGCGGCTCGTCGATCTTCACGACCTCACCCGCCTGCTTCAGCCACTTGCCAACCGTCGCCTCGGTGACGGATTCGCCAAGCGCTGGAACCTTGATCTCCACGGCCATCGTCTTTGCCCCTTCGGGTTCGTGAGTTGGTGTAAGCACGTAGAGCCCGTCTACACGTCAGGGCATCGCGCACTCGTGTGCTCTTGCCTGCAGGGATCGAATGTGGCTGCACTGTCCTTAAACCGCCATCGCCTGGTCGACGACCGAACGCTGCTCGCTGGCATGCTTCGAGGCCTGACCTGTGGCCGTGGCGGCCGACGCGGGCCGACCGACGTAGCGCGGACGGCGCGATGCCGTCTTGGAGTGATCGAGCACCCACTCGAGCAGTGGCTCGATGAAGAACCACGCGCCCATATTGCGCGGCTCTTCCTGCGCCCAGACCACCTCCGCGTTCGGGAACCGCGATAGCTCCTGGATCAGCGTGCGCGCCGGAAACGGATAAAGCTGCTCCACGCGCATCAAGTAGATATCGTCATGATTGCCCGCCTCCCGCCCATCGAGCAGGTCGTAGTAAACCTTGCCAGAGCACAGCACCACCCGGCGGATCTTGTCGTCGGGCAGCAACGTGGTCTTCTGGCCTGGAGCGATTTGCGCGTCGTCCCAAAGCACCCGATGGAACGTCGTTCCCGGCCCCATCTCGTCGAGGCGTGAGATGACACGCTTATGACGCAGCAGCGATTTCGGCGTCATCAGGATCAGCGGTTTCCTGAATTTGCGATGGATCTGCCGGCGCAGCACGTGGAAGTAATTGGCCGGTGTCGTGCAATTTGCCACCTGCCAGTTGTCCTCGGCCGACATCTGCAGGAAGCGCTCGAGCCGCGCCGACGAATGCTCCGGCCCCTGCCCCTCATAGCCGTGCGGCAACAGACAAACGAGGCCGGACATGCGCAGCCACTTCCTCTCGCCTGACGACAGGAACTGGTCGAACACCACCTGCGCACCATTGGCAAAGTCGCCGAACTGCGCCTCCCACATCACCAGCGTATTCGGCTCGGCTAATGTGTATCCGTACTCGAACCCGAGCACCGCCTCCTCCGACAGCATCGAGTTGATCACCTCGAAGCGCCCTTGGTCCGCCGCGATGTGCTTCAGCGGCGTGAAGCGTCGCTCGGTCTCCTGATCGTAGAGCACCGAGTGGCGCTGCGAGAATGTGCCACGCTCGACGTCCTGCCCCGACAGGCGCACCGGATAGCGCTCGCCCATCAGTGTCCCGAACGCCAGGTGCTCCGCCATCGCCCAGTCGATGCCTTCGCCGGTCTCCACCATCTCGCGTCGCCGCTCGACCAATCGGCTGATCGTACGATGCGCTTGGAAGTCCTGCGGCAGTGTCGTGAGGCGACGGCCGATGTTGCGCAAGACGTCGAGTTCGACGCCCGTGTTGCCCCGGCGTGCCTCGTCCTCGGCGAACCCGACGCCCGCCCAGCGCCCGTCGAGCCAGTCCGCCTTGTTGGGCTTGAAGCCCTCGGCCGCAGCCATCTCCTCGTCGAGCCTTGCCCGGTATTCGGCGCGCATCGCATCGAGTTCCTCCGGCGCGACGACCCCCTCCTCGGCCAGCCGCTTGCCGTAGATGTCGACCGTCGTCGGATGCGAGCGGATCTTGCGGTACATGATCGGCTGCGTGAACGACGGTTCGTCCGACTCGTTGTGGCCGTAGCGCCGGTAGCAGGTCATGTCGATTACGACCGGCTTCTGGAAGCGCATGCGGAACTCGATGGCAATTTTCGCTACGTGCACCACCGCTTCCGGGTTGTCGCCGTTAACGTGGAAGATCGGCGCCTCGACCATCTTCGCAACGTCGGTGCAGTAGGGTGACGAGCGTGAGTAGCGCGGGTTCGTAGTGAACCCGATCTGGTTGTTGATGATGAAGTGAATCGTGCCGCCCGTCCGATGTCCCGTAAGCCCCGAGAGGCCGAAGCACTCCGCCACCACGCCCTGTCCCGCGAAGGCGGCGTCGCCGTGGATCAACAATGGCAGCACCGGCTCGCGCTCGCCCGGCTTGCAGCCGAGCTGATCCTGCTTGGCGCGCGCCTTGCCCAGCACCACTGGATCGACGATCTCGAGATGCGAGGGGTTCGCCGTCAGCGACAGATGAACCTTGTTGCCGTCGAACTCGCGGTCCGAAGAGGCACCCAGGTGGTACTTTACATCACCTGAACCCTCGACCTCCTCCGGCTTGAACGAGCCACCTTTGAACTCATTGAAGATGGCGCGAAGCGGCTTCGCCATCACGTTGGCGAGCACGTTGAGGCGCCCGCGGTGCGCCATGCCGATGACGATCTCGCGAAGCCCGAGCTGACCGCCTCGCTTGATGATCTGTTCGAGGCCCGGCGCGAGGGACTCTCCGCCGTCGAGGCCGAATCGCTTGGTGCCGGTGTACTTCACGTCGCAGAACTTCTCGAAGCCTTCGGCCTCGATCAGTTTGTTGAGGATCGCCCGCTTGCCTTCGTTGGTGAACCGAATGTCTTTGGACTCGCCTTCGATTCGCTCCTGGATCCAGCGCTTCTGCGCCGGGTTGGTAATGTGCATGAACTCGACGCCGATCTGCCGGCAATAGGTGCGCCGCAGGATCTTGAGGATCTGGCGCACAGTCGCTGTCTCGAGGCCCAGGACCTTGTCGATGAAAATCGGGCGATCGAGATCGGCCTCGGTGAACCCATAGGTCTCCGGGCGCAGCTCCGCATGCAGCTTGCGCTCGGTAAGCCCCAGCGGATCGAGATCGGCGACGAGATGGCCCATCACGCGATAGGCCCGGATCAGCATCAAGGCCCGGAGACTGTCCTGCGTCGCCCGGAACGAGGCCGCAGGCGACAGTTCGACACCGAACGACTGCGCCCGCTGGCTGATCCGGTCGCGGATCTCCCGCTCGCTCGCCCCGTAGTCGCTCGTCAGCGCAGCCACGAGATCCCCGTTCTGAGTCATTTCGTCGACGGGCCTGCCCCAGGATGGCCCATGGCCGGCGCCCTGAGCTTGCTGGACGCCCTCACCGCCGCTACCGCGCTGGCGCTCCTCGTGCAGGCTCTGGAAGAACAGGCGCCACTCGTCGGACACCGAGCCCGGGTTCTGCTCGTAGCGCTCCTGCATCTCCTCGATGTAGACCGCATTAACGCCGTTCAGGAACGACGTCCGGAGCAACATCTCGTTCTTGTCTTCGCGCGACATGGCTTCAGGGCCCTTTCCGCTGATCCGTCACCGGCAAACACCACCGTTCGCCCGGCACGAGGCATCGGGCGCGGCGGTTGGTATCGAGTTGGCGTCTACATAGAGCAATTCGGTGGCCTGGTTAAGGTCGGAATGCCCCATAAACCGCCGCTTTTGAGGGCATATTCACCCCCCTGTCCGAACAAAACCTCAGTTCACCGGCCGAATTGCGAGTTGTACCCGGAACCAGATCGCGATCGCCGGCAGAATCACCGCGGCCACCACATAGATCGCTGGCGCTCCGAGGCCATCCACAACCGGCGCCGCCAGCGCAACGCCGAGCGATTGCCCAAGAAAGAGCGCGAGCGCGAACAGCGACACCCCGAGCCCACGCGCTTCGGGCGCCATCTGCGTGGCATTCGACTGGAGCGTGTTGTGGATCATGTAGAAACCGAGGCCGAGGACCACCATGAGTATCGGCACGGTCGCGACCGAAGGCGCCACGGCCAGCGACAAATAGCCGAGACACAACAGGAGCCCACCGCCCAACGCCAGGCCCCTCTCGCCAAGCCGCTCCAGCAACCACCGCGCCGACAGAGAATAGACAATTGCGCCAGCGCCGAAGGCAGCCATCAGCGCCCCGACCGTCCCGAGCCCGACACCCATCCTGTGGTGCAGGTCAGCTCCGATGTAGGCGAAAGCTCCGTAGAAGGCGAACCCCTCGATCCCGACGCTCACCAGCATCACCCGGACCCATGGCCGGCGCAGCAGGTCGAGCATAGACGCGGCCACATCGCCCATCCTCAGGCGTCGCGACGAGAGTGGTGGCTGTGCCGTAGGATTGAGGCGCAGCTCTCCCAGCAACGCCAGCCCCGCCAAGACATGACAGCCACCAACAATCAGGAACACCGCCCGCCAGCCGTAGAGATCTCCGAGCAGCCCGCCCACGGCCTGCCCGAGCACGATGCCCGAGATTTGTGCCGTCAGGAAACGCGCGAGCACTGCCTGTCGCCGCTCGAACGGCACCACGTCCCCGATCCACGCGAACGCCAATGGAATCGGACCCGCCGCCGCGGCACCGGCCACGAACCGCGCCACAATCAGCCCGTCGAGCGTCGTGGCGCTGGCCGCCCAGGCTGTCGCGACACCTGTGGCGATGGAGCAGAGCGCCGTGACGAGATACTTGCCGAAACGATCGCCCACCGGCCCGAACACGAGTTGCAGGAGCCCATAGCCGACAGCGAACCCGACGACGATCGCCGAGGCCGCGCCGACGCTCGTCGAGAAGTCTCCCGCGATGATCGGCAACAGTGGATCGCACATGCGCAGGTTGATCGAACTCGCGAACGCGGCGAACGCCAGCAGCACCAGAGCCCGCAGCGGCATCGGACGTGGGGCCATCGTCGTCCCTCGCGTCGCCGTCACGGGCCCGATACTCCCGCCAATCGCAGCGGACGCCGCAGGACACTCTGCGCAGAGAGCCCGCCGCTGCGGCAAGTCCCCCGCCGCTGGGTAGACGGCATTGGCACTCTCATGATGGACGTCGCAACTCGCTCGGAACGGAGACCCGGAGCCAACGCCCCAGCTGCCGTCCAACGGACGGCCGCTGCCACAAGCGCTCGGCGGCATCATCCGTCAATGCGGCCCATCGCCAATGGCGGCGCCCCAACGGGCGCGCTCGATCCCGGGGCGGCCGACTGCCACCTTGGTGCCCGAATTTCAGGCTGATATAACAAAAAGAGGTCGGCTCATTATGGAGGCCATCCGCATGGGCCAGAGCATTCCACGTTGGCCGATGACTGGACGGGTCTGGCATCTGGCCGAGTTGCTGAGCTTCATGATCGAGCGCACCGGCGCAAGCGGCGCGGCCGCCCGCTTGGACGGCGGCGATGGCCTTCTCGAGGCACGCGCCCGGTGTCATGGATGCGTATCCACGGTTGCGTGCGAGCAATTCCTCGCGGAGCCAGATCCGCACACGCCATTTCCGGCGTTCTGCCCCAACTCCGCATTTCTCCAGCGCTGTCTCGACGCGAGGCAGACCGGAGGCGCGTCGCAGCTTGACCGGCGTTAGATTGCGCCGCGGCTCACGAGCACAGCCTGTGTCGCCGTCTCCATCGCGCCGTGCCCCCGTGCGCGTGCCGAAAGTCTCCGGCGCGCGAGCACAGCCGTATAGAGGCCGTCGTATCGGTCGGCCATCGCCCTCGTCGTATTGTGCACTCCTTCGCCCTCTTGCCACCGGGCCACCGCCTGCCGCTTTAGATCGAGCCCGCTCGCGTCCTCCGAAATTCGCAAAATTTCCTCGTAGAGTTTCCTTGCATCCTGATGGTCCACAATCCAGCCCGCCCCAGACGACCGCAGACGCTCGGCCACGGAACCGAACTCGAACCCGATAACAGGCAGGCCCGCCGCCCACAGTTCTGTCAGTGTATGACAGTCGGTCTCGCCCCATATCGAAAAAACACCGCCCACTTCTGCCTGGATCGCCTTGGCCAACTCGCCGAACGACTCTCGTTGGTAAGCGCCATGCGGATCGATTGTGCCGAGCAAGTGGATCTCGAGCCGTCGTGAACTGTCAGCGTCGAGAATTCCCGAGATGATATCACGCCCCTTTGCGACTGATATCGAACCTGCGATCAAAATGCGGAATGGACCACTCCGATCACCGGATGTCCTGGGCGGATGAAACTTCGAAACATCACGACCGTGTGGTATCACATGAAAACGATCCGCCGGAAGATCTACAAGCGCTTTTTTCAAAATGGTCTTTGCCGCCTCGCTGGTAGCAACGAATGCACTGCACGCGCTGACAACTTGGGCCATCTGAGATCGCCAAATGCGCACCCATCGATTTTTCAGTGGAGGCGCCTGCGCTGCAGGCCACAAGTCTGGCGTACACTCACCAGACGACGTTGTGCATTGGCCCGAGCAGAAACGACCTTCCTCATCGAGGAGCTTGATCGTTGGGCATACCGAGTAGTAATCGTGGAACGCGAGTACGGTTGGTACGCCAAGCGCCTCGGCGGCCCGCGCCAACCCAAGACTGTGCCCCGCGTTATGCCGGATATGCAGAAGCTCGACGGCATGCTTGGTCATCCACCTTGCAACAATCTCATCGTACTCGCTCGACCAATGATGCGTTAACGTGATCGGATCCCGCAGCAACTCAGTCTCCACGAGTACGTCACTGATCGAATCGCCGCCGGCAAAGCGATGAAGTTGGATCGAGTTGCCGTCTGAAGTAAGTACCCACGGCTCATACCGACCCATCAAGGCAGCCAGCAAATCCCGATCAGTGAGTGGCATGCCGCCTGACCTCGAGGAGATGCAGAATAACACCCGTGGCAAAATGCTAACATCCGGATAACCCGCACTCGATATGGCGCGCGCGCTCAATGTTCGCGCGACATTGTATTTAATAGTTGCAACCGATCGATCCTCAGCGAAGGCACGAGCCAGTGTTGAATATTCGCTGAACCGCTCCTCGACGAGCCTTAGTCCTTGCTCGACCCCGATCTCTGCCCCTGCTACGCCTCGGGTCGATGACGCATGGAATACGTACGTTCGGTCGTCGACGACATGCGTCCAACCGAAACGGTTCGCGCGAAAGCACCAGTCTTCGTACGCGCCGCGCCCGTTCGGAAAAGCGATTTCATCGAGAAGCCCCACGTCATCGATTGCATCGCGCTTGATGAAGCTGCAATTGCTATTTCCTGCCGGAGAGGCTGGCCATAGGACAGCCGACGTTTGGCTGATACTGCGTTGAAATTGCCCAGGGAACTGCGATGGCTGAGCTGCAGCCACCCCATCAGGGAACGACACCGAAAACGGGCCGACTGCATTTGAACAGGCAGTGGATGTCGCGACGCGAGGATGAGACAGAGCGGCGAGCTTTAATCCCTCGAGCCAGCGAGGCCCCACTCGGACCTGGGGGCTGAGCAGTACGATGTCCGATGTACCAGCCAATCGGATGCCATTATTTATACTGAGCGCGAAACCCAAAACGGCCTCGCTTCGGACAACCCGAACGCCCGCACGGTCACGATAGTCTGCGAGAACGTCAACGATCTTTTTGTCCGAGGTGGCATCGTCCAGTAAGATCAGTTCGGCGGGTGCCGTCGTGTGCTCGAGAAGGGCGTCGAGACAATCCTTGATGTTGTCGGCGCCATCATCGATCGCAACCAGGATAAATATGGGCTTGTCGACGAGCGAGCTGCGAGCGATTGCATGATGCGCCGCGAACGCAAGGCCACGGTGCTGCTGAAACGGCTCCAGCTTCACTTGAATAGGGCTGCCAACGATGTCGCAGCCCCTGCTTCTCAAGGAGACGACGACTTCTCCTTCGCCGATAGGCACCTTCATTTCGAAACCACCGCCTCGCAGACTTGGAAACGAGCGCTTCAAGTCCTCTCGCTCAAGTTCACATCCGACTTTCATGAAAAAGACATCGTCGACATAAGCGTCCAGGACGAGAATGGACGAAGGGGCTCCTGAATCGAATGCCCAACCGACGACGCGACCAGAAACAACATGCTCAAGCCTGGAGCGGATTAATAATCGGCTCAACTCCGGATTGTTAGGATTCGACCCGACCATCTCGGTAGATCGACCTGCCGCTTCCTCCGCGACTGGCAAAATTACTCGTACTCCTGAAGCCGCCAGCGCTTCACCGACACGACTGACGGATCGACGATACTCTTCTTCGACAGTCGGCGAGGCGGGGTCCAGCGTGTGAGCCTGCTCGAGGACCGACGTTGCCTCGGGAAGGTTGCCCTGCAACAGAAGCGTGCGTCCTAACTGCAGCATCGCGTCGGAGTGCGCAGGTTGACGCGCCAGGAGCTTAAGATTAGGCGTCGATCGCCTTTTCAAACTCTCCGATATCCTTCAGCATATTGCCATGCTGAAGGATCGCGGCATCCTCGGTCGGAGCGATCTTGGAAATCGCTCTGTAGATCGGTTCGGCAGCTTTGAAAGAGCCGGCGTCTCTGAGGCGATCGGCGACATGCCATAGCTCGCCGGTCAAATCCCGCAGAGATTGGGATCCAATGCTGGACAAGTCGCCTAGATTATCGACAACATCGAGGAAGTACGCTTGGGCAGACGCATCGTCTGCGCGAAGAATATAGACGCGTCCAAGCTGAATACGAGCGTCTAGATTGTCGGGTTGGGCTTGGATTGCTTGCCTATAGCTGGCCTCGGCGTCATCGAACCGGCCTGAGTCTTTGAGCATGTTGCCCAACTGTACTCTCAGATCATGCCGGTCCGGGTAGCTCTCGAGCGCTGCCGCATATTTCTCCGCCGCCCGGGCGAAATCACCCTTATCGCGAAATTGATCTGCAGCTTTGACGAGAGGAGAAGCTTTGCCAGGAAAACGCAGCTGATTGCTTGCGATGCGCTTGAGCCAAGAGAGCATTCGCCACCTTCTATTTGTGTCAGCTGCTACGGTCCACTAACGGGGTTGGCTGCCAATTCCAAACTCTTCTTGCAGTTCGCCCGGTTGGGTGTCCAGTCGGAGTTGATGTCGCCGTCGCGCGTCGAATTGTACGTTCGATCCGTCACATGCAGGGCGCCTGCTCGACTGGCGACTGTGGATCGCGACAGGCCTCGCAATCGCCAGACGCGTAACGTCCGAGGCGGGACTTTCCACTGGCTCTAGCAAGGGAGGTCGATCCCCACGAGGCGATTTGAAGCTCGCCCATTCGCCACGCGTCGAGATCGGCAATGCAGGCTATTCCTCGCTTCGATTGTCGAACCACCTGAGGCCGTCCTAGACTGGCTTCAGCATACCTGCCAAGGAGCCCCACATGCCCATCGCGACCAAGTACCTTTTCATCGTCAGCATGGACGTCGACGCCGACAAGGAAGCGCTGTTCAACGAGGTCTACGACACCGAGCATGTACCCTATATCTCCAAGGTGCCAGGCGTTCGCGCAGCCACCCGCGTTAAGGGCGGCTCTTTCACGATGCAACTAGGTGGCGAGCAGATCAAAAAGCAGCATGACGGTCCAGTCTACACCGCCATCTACGAGATCGACGATCCTGGCGTCCTCTTGAGCCCCGAGTGGGCCGAGGCCGGTGAGAAGGGCCGTTGGCCGGGCGAAGTCCGTCCGTTCACGCGCAATCGCCGCCATTGGGTATGCAAGGTCATCTGATCGACCTTGATTGGGGCCACTCGGCGCGACGGATTCGTGCATCCAAACCGTTGACGATACCGTGAACGCCGCCGTGCCTGCACTTCTGTCCGGGGCGGTTCTACGTTAGCGTCCGCACCGGTCACCCCTTTGTCGTGCAACGAGAGGCCTCCCTGGGATGCGACGTAGCATAGCGCTCCTGATCCTTTTGGCTTTGGCCGGCTCGGTCTGGTACGCGCACCAGACCGATCCACGCGTCCAGCAATGGCTCGCCGAGCACGTCGGAAGCAAGGCGCCGCCCGCCAAAGCCAAGTCTCTGCCTCCGGCCCCCGTCAGACTCGCTCAAACCAGGCGTCGCGATGTGCCGATCGTCCTCGAAGGCATCGGCAATGTGCAGGCTAGATCGACGGTGGCGATCAAGGCCCGGGTAGACGGCCAGCTGATGGAGGCCGTCGTTTCCGAAGGCCAGATGGTCAAGCAAGGCGATCTCCTTTTCCGCCTCGACGCCCGCCCCTTCGAGGCTCAACTTCGCCAAGCCGAGGCCAACGTCGCCCGCGACCGTGCCAATCTCGAGAAAGCACTCGGCGACGAGAAGCGCTTCGAGAGCCTTGCCCAGAAAGGGATCTCACCGAGAACAAAACTGGAGGAGGCCGAAACCTCGGTCGCGGCACTCAGGGCGGCAATCCAAGCCTCCGAGGCTGCAGTCGAGATCGCGCGTCTCAATCTGGAGTACGCGACCATCAAGGCGCCCATCGAAGGGCGCGTGGGGTCGATCCTGCTCGCTCCCGGCAACATGGTGAAGGCGAACGACACTCAAGCCTTCATGATGCTGACAGCCATCAAGCCGATCAACGTGGCGTTCGCTCTACCCGAGCAGCATATCGGCGAGCTTCGCGCCCGACTGAAAGCGGCGGAGCCCCTCGTCGTCGAGGCGCGCGTGCAAGGCGACGAGGCCGCGCGCGAGGATGGCCACTTGTTCTTCATCAACAACACGGTCGACGTAACGACCGGAACGATCACGGTCATGGCTCGCTTTGCTAACGCCGAGGAGCGGCTCGTCCCAGGCCAGTTCGTCAAGGCACGCGTACGCATGACCACGCTCCCTGAAGCGGTGGTCGCACCATCCCAAGGTATCCAGATCAATCAGCGCGGCCACTACGTTTGGGTTGCCAAGCCAGATAGCACCGCCGAGCTGCGTCCTGTCGACATCGGTCCCGAGGTCGGGGACGAGACAGTCATCAGCCGCGGGCTCGATGTCGGCGAGAGCATCGTCGTGGACGGGCAGTTGCGCCTCTTCCCAGGCTCCAGGATCGCGCCGCTCGACGCCTCTCCCAAGAACGCCAAGGCTAAGGGGCAATCATGAACCCCGCTGAAACCTGCATCAAGCGCCCTGTCATGACGACGCTCGTTATGGCAGCGATTGTACTGTTCGGCCTGGTCGCGTACCGCGCACTGCCCGTTGCCGAGCTGCCGAGCGTCGATTTTCCTACCATCGAGATCAGCGCAAGTTTGCCGGGCGCCAACCCTGAGACGATGGCATCCGCCGTCGCCACACCGATCGAGAACCAACTCTCTCGCATCGCCGGCATCAAGGCGATGACTTCGGTCAGCTCGACCGGATCCACCCGCATCACCGTCGAGTTCGAGCTTGACCGCAACATCGATGCCGCCGCGCTCGATGTGCAGACGGCGATCTCGGCCGCCCAGCGCAGCCTGCCGCCCGAGTTGCTCGACTCGCCGTCATTCAGGAAGATCAACCCGGCCGACTTCGCGATCTACTATGTGCGCCTGTCGTCGGCGACCCTGCCCATGGCGACCCTCAGCGATTATGCCGAGACGATCCTCCAGCAACAGGTATCGACGATATCGGGCGTGGCCCAGGTCCAGTTCTGGGGTCAGCAGAAATATGCGGTTCGCGTGCAGATCGACCCCCGTCGCCTCGTCACCCGCAACGTGGGCTTCGATGACATCGAGCGATCGATCAAGGGCGGCAACACCAACCTCCCAACGGGCTCCCTCTCCGGACCCTCGAAGGAGATGTCGATCAAGACCACCGGCAATCTCGCTACGGCCCAGGGCTACAACGACATCGTTGTGGCATGGCGCAACGGCGCGCCTGTGCGCATCAAGGACGTCGGGCGCGCTATCGACGGCGTCGAGCAGGACAAGGTCTCGACCTGGTTCGGGAACGAGCAGGGGATGATGATGGCGGTCTTCCGTCAACCCGGCTCCAACACTGTGGAGACGGTAGACGCCATCAACAGAGTGCTCCCGCAGCTTCGCCAACAGCTCCCCGCATCCGTCACCCTCGAGGTGATGTACGACCGCTCGCGCACCATCCGCGCATCCATCAACGAGGTCCAAAGCCACCTCGCACTGGCGGCAAGCCTCGTCGTCATGGTCATCTTCCTCTTTCTGCGCAACGTGAGGGCCACGTTCATCGCATCCATCGCCTTGCCGATCTCAATCATCGGCACGTTCGCGGCCATGTACACGCTCGGATTCAGCCTCAATAACCTCTCTTTGATGGCGCTCACGCTCGCCGTCGGTTTCGTGGTCGACGACGCGATCGTTGTGCTCGAGAACATCGTGCGCCATCGCGAGAATGGGCTTTCCACCATGGAGGCCGCGCTCAAGGGCAGCCGCGAGATCGGATTCACAATCATCTCGATGACGGTCTCGCTGATCGCGGTGTTCATTCCCGTGATCTTCATGGGCGGGATGCTGGGGCGGCTGCTCAACGAGTTCGCCATCACGATATCCGTGGCCATTCTGGTGTCGTGCATCGTATCGCTCACTTTGACGCCGATGCTGTGCTCGCGCATGCTGACGCGTGACCATGACCGCGCCTCCGGTGGCCGCCTGTATCGGCTGAGCGAGGCCGCCTTCGACGGCATGCTCTGGGTCTACGACGTCGGTCTGCGCTGGTGCCTGCGCCACAAGTTCATCGTACTCATGTCGTTTTTTGCCTCGATTTGGGGCACAGTTCATCTCTATGGCCAAATTCAGAAGGATTTTCTCCCTGCCGAGGATACCGGCCGCCTGATCGTGCGCACCGAGGCGGCTATCGACGCCTCCTATGATGCACTGAAAGGCTATCAGACAGAGGTCACGCGGATCGCAACTGCCAATCCGAACATCGAGCAGGTTATGTCGCGCGTCGGTGGGTCCGGATCGTCCTCGAACAACAACCAGGGCTTCCTGCTGATGACGCTGAAGCCGCGCGACCAGCGGCCGGAACCCTCGATCGACAAAATCGTGCAGGAGCTGCGCCGTTCGATGAACACGGTGCCGGGCATTCGCTCATTCGTCCTCAACCCACCTCCGATCCGGGTCGGTGGCCGCCTATCCAACGCGGACTATCAGTATACACTTCAAGATATCGACCTCGACAACCTCTACCGCTGGGTCGGGACTGTGGCACAGGAGATGCGCCAGCTCCCCGGCTTCCAAGACGTCTCGAGCGATCTCAAGATCGGTAGCCCGGCGGTGATGGTCGACATCGAGCGCGACCGCGCCGCAGCTCTGGGCGTCGATGCCCGCCAGATCGAGCAAGCGCTTGCGGCCGCTTTCGGCTCACGCAAGGTGTCGACGATCTATACCTCTTCGAGCCAATACGCCGTGATCCTCGAGGTTCTGCCCGAGATGCAGCGTGGTGCACCCAGCCTCAAGGAGATCTACGTTCGATCGTCGAGCGGCAAACTGCTACCGCTCGACACTTTGACCACACAGCGCCGCGAGGTGGCGCCATTGCAGGTCAATCATCAGGGCCAGCTCCCTGCCGTGACCATTTCGTTCAATCTTGCGCCCGACGTCTCTCTTGGGACCGCGATCGACCAGGTTCGCGCACTGGAGCAACGGATTGGCCTTCCGCCGACGATCGCAACATCGTTCGGCGGTACCGCGGCAGCCTTCGAGGCGTCGATGGCCAACATGGGCATCCTCCTGGTGCTGGCCGTTCTCGTCGTCTACATCGTCCTCGGCATTCTTTACGAGAGCTACATCCACCCCCTGACAATCCTGTCTGGCCTGCCGGCTGCCGGCCTGGGCGCGCTGCTCGCACTTACGTTGGCCGGGCTGCCCCTGACTCTCTATGCCTTCGTCGGCATCATCATGCTGGTCGGCATCGTCAAAAAGAATGCGATCATGATGATCGATTTTGCGCTGGAGGCACAGCGCACCGAGGGAAAATCACCCGAGGCTGCGATCTACGAGGCGTGCCGCCTCCGCTTCCGCCCAATCATGATGACGACTTTCGCCGCCTTGGCCGGCGCATTGCCGATTGCGCTCGGACACGGAGCCGGCGCCGAGGCACGCGCCCCGCTCGGCATCACGGTCGTCGGCGGCTTGGCCGTATCGCAGGTGATCACGCTGTTTCTGACGCCGGTGGTCTTCCTCTATCTCGACCAGCTGCAGACCATGCTACGTCGGCCCAGTCACGTCGAGATCGACAGCAAGACGGCACAGCGCGCGCCAATCCAGCCCGCCGAATAGATGCCTCGGCTTCGCAGCATCGAAATCTGGGCGAAATTGAGTGAGCGCCGCACGACCAAATAGGCAGGAGCGGAGCGCCTAAGCCCCAAAGTCGGTCACCCATAAATGCAAGGCTGTACATCCGGAAGACGGGCAAA
>LNDR01000406.1 GCA_001464755.1 Rhizobiales bacterium Ga0077524 | reverse complement strand
GCCAAGCCCAGCATCTGGTGGCCAAGGCAAATGCCGAAAGTCGGGAGACCGGACGCAACCAGCTTCTTGATCTCGGGGACCGCGTATTTGCCGGTTGCTGCAGGGTCGCCCGGACCGTTCGACAGGAACACACCGTCTGGCTTGCGGGCCAGGACATCTTCAGCCTTCGTGGTTGCCGGCACCACGGTAATGCGGCATCCGGCTGTCGCAAGGCAGCGCAGGATGTTGCGCTTCAGCCCGTAGTCGATGGCGACGACGTGCAGGTCCGGGCTCTGCTGTCGTGTGTAGCCTTTGCCCCAGGCCCAGCGCATCTCGTCCCATTCATAGCTCTGCCCGCTCGTCACCTCGGGAACGAGATCGAGGCCGAGGAGGCCGGGCCACGCCTTGGCCTCGGCTTTCAGCATGTCCAGGTCGAACTTGCCTGAAGGCTCATGCGCGATGACCCCGTTCGGCATCCCCCTGTCGCGGATCAGAGCGGTGAGCGCGCGGGTGTCGACGCCGGAAATGGCGATGATGCCTCTCAATTTCAACCACTTGTCGAGGTGGCTGTCAGCGCGCCAGTTCGACGGCTCGGTCACGCCGGCCCTGAGCACGGCGCCGCGCACGCCCGAGCGCGAGGCGAGATTCGAGGTTTCGGTGTCCTCGTTGTTTGTGCCGACGTTGCCGATATGGGGGAATGTGAAGACGATGATCTGTCCGGCATAGGAGGGATCCGTGAGGATCTCCTGGTAGCCGGTGATCGCCGTATTGAAGCACACTTCGCCCACGGCATGCCCCGTGGCACCGAGGCCTGCGCCGACGATCACGGAGCCGTCTGCCAGCACGAGGCGCGCCGTCGTGGGAGCCTCGGCCCAGGCGCCGGAGGCGGAGGTCGTCTTGCTGTCGGACATCGGTTTGCCATGGGTTGTGGGGGTACCACCGGGCGGATCGAGCCAGACCGGCGCAGGTACCCGTTTTGGCCGCGGACCCTATGCGAAGGGGCCTTCCGGGTCAAACGCCGATGGGGAGGGAACGACCGCATGGGTTGCCGCGCGAAGTGGTATGTACCAAGTTAGCACCTCACGCCCGATAGGAGGCCACGATGCTGCGCCAGCGCCTGACCGAGGACATGAAGACAGCCCTAAGGGGCGGCGAAAAAGAGCGCCTGGGTGTGATCAGGCTGATGATCTCGGCCATGAAAAGCGCCGATATGGAGCCAGGGGTCAAAGGCGAGATCGACGACGCGGGCATCATCGCCGTGCTGACCCGTATGGTGAAGCAGCGCCGCGATTCGATCGAGCAATACAACGCGGGCCGCAGGCCTGAACTCGCGGCCAAGGAGGCAGCCGAGATCGTCGTCATCGAAGGTTATCTGCCGCGGATGTTGGACGAGGCCTCCACGCGCGACCTGATAGCCAAGCTGATCGCCGAGACCGGCGCCTCCGGCCCCAAGGACATGGGCAAAGTGATGGGCGCATTGAAGAGCCGCCACGCCGGCGAGGTCGACATGGGCAAGGCGAGCGCTCTCGTGAAGGAGCTGCTCGCCGGGTGAGCCCCTGCGGCAAGTTTACGGAACTACGATCTGACGCACAGTGCCGCCGTCCGCGAGGCGGTCGAAGCCCTCGTTGATCTGATTCAGTGAAATCCGCTCGCTCATCAGGCGATCCACCGGCAGCAGCCCTTGCTGGTAGAGTGCGATGAAGCGTGGAATGTCCCGCTGCGGTACACAGCTTCCCACGTAGCTCCCCTTCAGGGTCCGCTCTTCCGCGACGAGGTTCGTCGCGGGTAGCGCCATCGTGTGGCTCGGGTGCGGTAGGCTCCCGGTCACGGTCGTGCCTCCGCGGCGCGTGATCTTGTAGGCGAGCTCAAGGGCTTTCACCGACGAGGCCATCTCGAAAGCGTAGTCGACGCCGCCGCCAGTCAGGTCTCGCACCTGCTCGGCACAATTCGGGTCGCGGGCGTTGACCGTATGCGTAGCGCCGAGTTGTCTTGCAAGCGCGAGCTTATCGTCCAGCATGTCAATGGCGACGATGGTGCGGGCGCCCGAGAGGCGGGCCGCCAGCATCGACATCAGGCCGACGCCGCCGAGGCCGACGACGGCGGCGCTCGAGCCCGCCGGCATCTTGGCCGTATTGATTACGGCTCCGGCGCCCGTGATCACTGCACACCCGAAGAGCGCCGCCTCCTCGAAGGGGAGCGAGCGGTCGATCCTGATGGCGCTCTCGCGCGCGACGACGGCGTAGTCGGCAAACGCCGACACTCCGATGTGGTGATGGATCGTTTTGCCGGCTCTGGACAGGCGCAGGCCGCCGCTCAACAATGTTCCGGCTCCATTCGCCTTTGCGCCCGGCTCGCAGAGCGCGGGCCGCCCCTCGGCGCACGGGATGCAATGGCCGCAGCTCGGGACGAAAACCAGGATGACGTGATCGCCGACGGCCAGGTCCTTCACACCGGAGCCGACCTCGACTACGTCACCAGCAGCCTCATGACCGAGCGCCATCGGCATCTGCCGCGGGCGGTCGCCGTTGATGGTCGAGAGGTCGGAGTGACAAAGTCCCGCCGCGCGAATCCGGACCAGCACCTCGCCATCGCCGGGCGGCGCCAGCTCCAGCTCCTCGATGACCAGCGGCCGCGATGTTGCGTAGGGTCGGGGCTTCTGCATCTCGTAGAGGACGGCGGCGCGCGTCTTCACGTGGCTCTCCAGTCGCGGCGGGAATTGTGTCGAACGGCTCTCAGCGGGACGAAGTTAGCGGGCCGATCCTAGGGTGTCCAACGCCCATGGAACCGATTGCGTCGACTGAGCGTTCCGGCGCGTCGGCCGGTCGAGAGTGGGCTCGGCACCGAAGCTCTTGGAGGGCGCACCCGTGCTCGGCATTCCACCCGTGGGCCTGCTTGGGCTCATCTTGCTTGTTGCGCTGGTGCTTTTCGTCTGGGGGCGCTGGCGGTACGATCTCGTGGCCGGCGCCGCCTTGACGATATCGGTGTTGCTGGGGGTAGTCGAGGCACGTGACGCGTTCGCGGGGTTTTCCGACCCCGCCGTCGTGACGGTCGTGCTGGTCCTGATCCTGAGCGCAGCGATCCGCGAATCTGGCGTTCTCGATCGTGTCATTGGCGCGGCCGAGCCGGTCATGACATCACCCGGCATCATGGTGGCGACCTTGACGGGCCTGACTGCCGTTCTCTCCGCATTCATGAACAACGTGGGCGCACTGGCTGTCGTCATGCCGGCCGCAATCGTCGCTGCCGAAAGGACCGGGCGATCGCCGGCCATCGTTCTGATGCCGATCGCGTTCGGCTCGCTGCTGGGGGGATTGGTGACCCTCATCGGAACGCCCCCGAATCTACTGATCTCTGTCGTTCGGCGCGAGCACGGCGGCGAGCCTTTCGGCATGTTTGATTTCGCGCCGGTGGGTCTAGCGATCGCGTGCGTGGGCGTCGCATACCTCGCCTTCGCGTGGCGTCTTCTGCCCCCAGACAGGCGCGGCGCGCCGCTTCCGAGCGCCCGCTTCAAGATCGAGGACTATGTCACCGAGGCGAAGATCACCAATAGCTCATCGCTCATCGCCAAGACCGTGGGGGAGGTCGAGGACGAGAACGAGGTTTCGTTGGTGGCGGTCATCCGCGGGGATGTTCGCCGGGTCGTTCCGTGGAGCACGATGAAGCTCCAGCGGGGAGACGTGCTCGTTATCGAGGCGGGATCGGCGGCATTGAAGCGCGTCGTGGATCAGCACAAGCTCGAGCTGGTCGGTTCGAAGGAGACGGACGAGCAGCTATTGACCTCGGATGGGTACGGCATCGCGGAAGTCGTCGTGATGGCCAGCTCCCCGCTGATCGGCCGGTCTGCCTTCGATATTGGTCTCCGGCGCTACGGCGTCAACCTCCTGGCCGTCAGCCGACAGGGCAAGCGCGTGACCAGCCGCCTCAAGCACGTGCGCTTCGAGGCGGGCGACGTGCTGGTTCTGCAGGGGCAACTCGACGCGATGAGCTTGACGCAGGAGGAACTCGGCTGCCTGCCGCTCGCCGAGCGGAAGATCTCGCTCGGCCGGCCGGTCAGGGCGTTTCTGCCCGTGCTGGTCATGCTCGGCGCCGTGGCCCTCGCGACAGCAGGCACGTTGCCGGTCTCGATCGCTTTCCTGGCGGCAGTGGTGCTGCTCGGGGTGCTTCGTGTCATGCCACTCAACGATATGTATGCCGCCGTCGACTGGCCTGTGGTTGTGCTGCTGGCGGCGCTCATCCCCGTCACGGCAGCGCTGGAGAAGACGGGCGGCACCGAGTTGATTGCGTCGACCATCGTCAGCCTGTCGCAGGGCTGGTCTCCGATGGTGGCAGTGGCGTTCTTTCTCCTGGCGACACTCGCCATAACACCCGTGCTGAACAATGCCGCCACGGTGCTTCTGATGGGGCCCATCGCCGCCGGCTATGCCAAGAAAAGCGGCCTCAGCATCGATCCCTTCCTGATGGCCGTCGTGATCGGCGCGAGCTGCGATTTTCTCACGCCGTTCGGCCATCAGTCCAACACGCTGGTCTATGGTCCCGGAGGGTATCGCTTCGGCGATTACGCTCGCCTTGGTCTACCGCTGACACTGATCGTCATCGCAGTCGGCCTGCCGATGATCCTGCTGGTCTGGCCGCTGCAGCCATGAGCCGCGTCTCGGCGTCACCGGATGATGCCCACCTCCTCCATGACGAAGGTCTTGATCGAGCCTAGATATTTGGCGCCGTTGTCGGTGACCCGCTTCATGGCGGGGCTCGCGGCGACCTTCTGCAAAGACGCCATGTCGGCGTACCAGAGCTCGGCAATGGCGTCGCACCGCACCTCTGGCGTCGGGACGTCGGGGCGCGTCGGCTCGGCGAGCGGGAAGGAGAGCACGTATCGGCGCACCTCGGGCACCGAGCGTACCATGGGCGCATGCTCCTCCAGCCAGACCTTGCGGAAGGCCTCCACGGTCATCCCGGGCTTGCGGGTGAGAAGCGAGAGGCTCTTGATCATGACGCACTCCAGATGCTGATAAGGCGGATGGCCAGCGTGATGGCGTGGCTGAGGCTAGGCAAGCGTTGGTCGCTCGGCAAGCCGAGGCACGAGACCGGCTCTTCGGCCAGGGCGAACCTAATCGGAGACGAGGCGCGCAATGTATGTGATTGTCGAGTTCCTGGAAGCGGCACCAGCCCATGTCGCCACGGCGCGCGCGGCCCTCCTGATGCTGGCGCGGCAATCCCTGGAAGGGCATCACTGCCACCAGTTCGACGTTGCGGAAGATCCATTGGAGCCAACGGGCTTTCTGGTCTACAGGCTCTACGCCGACGAGGCGGCTTGGAAAGCCCACACTGACACCGCAGAACATCAGGCGTTGATGCTGACGCTTGCTCCATGGCTCGTCTCGCGTCGCCTGCTCGCCTACGATCTGATCTCCGAGCACGGCTTGGCGTGAGGCGGGCGCCTCGGATATTGAGCGTTGGGCTGCCTTACTATTGCTCCAACAGACTATCAGCCTCGCCCGATGACATGCCGGGTGGGACGATGCCGATGCGAGGACACATGACGATTGCGAGACGGCTGGCGTTCAGATGCGTGGTAGCCGTGCTCGGGCTGGTGGGCAGCTTGTCGGTCTTGCTTGCCGTTAGCGGCGCCTCTGCGGAGACGCGCCTCGCGTTGGTCGTTGGCAACAGTGCCTACAGGCACACGGCCGTGCTCGAAAATCCGCTCAACGATGCACGCGACCTCGCCGCGGCACTGCAGCGGACCGGCTTCGAGGTGATCGTCGCCACCGACGCGGACAAGCGGCAGATGGACGGAGCCCTGCGGGCCTTTGCCGAGAAGGTCGGCGCTGCGGACGTGGCGCTCTTCTTCTACGCAGGTCATGGTCTGCAGGTCGGCAACGAGAATTATCTGGTCCCTATCGATGCTCAGCTCGCCAGTCAGCGCGATCTCGAGTTCGAGGCCGTGAAGCTCGATTTCGTGCTCCGTCAGATGGAGATCGACCGGGACGGCAAGACCACCATCGTCATGCTCGACGCCTGCCGCGACAACCCGCTGACGCGCAGTCTGGCCCGCTCCATGGGAACCCGCTCGACCGCCATCGGCAAGGGCCTTGCCCCGGCCTCCACCGGTGTCGGCACGTTCATCGCCTACGCGACCCAGCCCGGCAATGTTGCCCTCGACGGCAACGGGCGCAACTCGCCGTTCACGGCTGCGCTTCTTGCCAATATGGGTGCGCGCGGCCGCAACCTGAATGCGACCATGATCGAGGTGCGCAAGTCCGTCATCAAATCGACGGGCGGCAAGCAGGTCCCATGGGATCACTCGGCCCTGACGGGCGATTTTTACTTCGTGCCGGGCGAGGTGCAGGCAGGCAAGCAGACCGCGGCACCTGCCGGGAGAAGTGGCGATGTCGAGGCGCTTACGGCGCGGCTGAAGGCGCTGGAGGAGGCCGAGCAGCGGCGGCTGGCGTCGGCCGAGCGTAGTGGCGGTGGCCAGGCCCAAGGTGGGGCTGCGGGCGTCGAGACAATCGCACAACTGGCCGAGGCTCGCGCCCGGCTGGCGGTCGCCGAAGACAAGGCAAAGGAGTTGCAGCGCAAGTTGCTCGAAGCGCGGCGAACCGAGGGGCAAGCTCGCGAGCCGGGCGAGCGCCAGCGGCTGATGCAGGTGTCGATTGGCATTCAACGTGACATGACGGAGGCCTCGCAGACAGCAAAGCGCCTTCGGGAAGTGATCGCGTCCCTAACCTCGCCAGCTCCTGCGCCGGGGCCCTCTCTGACGATCGGGCGGGCGTTCAACGTGAAGCTCGGCCTGCGCGCTGTGGGCGCCGGTCTCTCGGCATCGCCATCGACCGCCAATTGCGAGAGCCGCTGCCGCAGCGAGGCGCGCTGCTTGGCCTACAACCTCTCGCGTAACGGCGAGTGCGAGCTGCTGGGCGAGGTGACGCGGACAGTCTCCGCGAGCGAATGGCGCACCGGCGAGCGGCCATGTGAGACGTTGGGCATTAGCTGGGGCGAGCCAATCGAGATCGCGGTTGGCGCCAAGCTGTGCAACGGGATCGGTCAGCATGAGACGCGAGTCGAACGGATCACTGAGACCGCCGTCGCGTTCGCCGTCGAGGGAAGTGAGCTAACATGTAAGGTCGGCGACGTCTGCCAATTTTCTTGGCCGGCGGCGCCTGTGTTCAGCGTCCGCATAACGACTGGTGCCGGGCGTTCCGTCGCGGCCGAGATGTTACCCCGCGGGCGATGACCTGAGGTCAAAGGGCGGCACCTCGCGTTAGGGCCTTTCGGAAATTCTGGTGGCGAGGCTGGGGCGGCCACCGAGAAGTGCAGCTGCGAGCTGGTTCAGCGTAAGGGGGCACGGTCATGTCGACGTTCAAGTGGGTGGCGCGGCTGCGGATCGCGGCCAACCTTGCGTTGGGCCTATTGCTGATCGTGTGGCCGGGCTTGCCGTTCGAGTGGCTGCACGAGACGACCCCGCAGCCGGTGTGGATCGTCAGCGTCGTCGGTGTGGCGCTGATCTACGTCGCGCTGGCCCACGTGGCCTCTGCCATCGCCCCGGGCATCGCAATGTCGAGCAACCTGTTCGTGATGCTGGGCCCGATCCTGCCCATCGCGATGCTGGTCTGGCTGGGCCTCGCCGTCCCGTCGCGCGCGGCCCTGATGCTCGCTCTCTACGAGGCCGCGTTCGTCATTCTGCTCAGTCGGTCGTTCCAGCGTGGCTGGCTGGCCGACTTGACCACGAAGCCTTGAGAGGCTCGGCAAACCGCCGCTGCGTCGAGGAAAGGGGGACGAGATGCTGAGGCGGATCGGCTGGCCGCTGATGGCCGTCCTCATCGGTGTTCTGGTCTTCGTGGGGGTCTCGTGGCGCTTCGGCTATGACTATGTGTCGTGTGCGGCGCGCTTTGCGGGCGGCTTGCGGCCGGTCGCCACTGATCGTGACAGGCGTTTCCTCGGCAAGGTCGAGGCCGATACGCTCGCCTGCCGCGGCGATGCGAAGGCGCTGGCGAGCAAGGATACGCCATGGGTGGATTGGGCGCGCTACTGGTCCACCGGCGATGCGGATTCGCGGGCCGAGGAGTGGCTCGGCGTGGTCGGCGCTCTGCAGCATTACCTGAAGAATGGCATCGGCGAGTTCGGCGCCCTCGTCGATCTCGAGTACCAGCGCATGGAGTTGGTCCGGTTCAATCTCCATGACAACGCGACGTGGCGCACCTACGTCGAGGGTCGCGACGGCAAGGCTGGTCCCGTGGTCACGAGCTGGCCTGAGATGCGTCTCGATGCGCACGATCCGGGCTACGTGCACCTTCGGATCGATACCGACGGCAACCAACGCTGCAGCGGGCCGCTTATCCGCCACCGGACCGCGAGCGGCATCTGCAATGATATCGATAATCCGGCCATGGGCGCCAAGGGTCAACTCTTCGCCCGCAACGTCCAGTTCGAGGAGACCTTTCCGGACGAAGGTCATACCGACCTGACGCGCGGTCGCCATGATGGTCGCATCGCGTTGACGACGCCCGACCCGCAGGTGATCTCCCGCAAGCTGATGTCGCGCAGGAACGGCCCGGGTGCGCCAGAGACCTGCAACGGAGGGCGGGGCCTTCCCGGCTTCGATCCGAGGGCTGACTGCCCGTACAAGAAGGCTCCGTTCTTCAATGTCCTGGCCGCGTTCTGGATCCAGTTCATGACGCACGACTGGTTCAGCCACCTGGACGAGGCGCGCAACACCGGCGTGATGATGGAGACGGGGTGTGCGACGGAGAAGGTCGCCGGCGTCGACCAGCCGTTGTCCTCCGGCACTGCCGGACGGCTCGCGTGCCGCCCGGCTGATCGTATCGAGCGCGCGCACGTCGCGGACGACGGGCCCCCCGGCTTCTTCCATTACAAGGGCGTGCCCTACCTGAGGCGGGCTTACCGCACAACGCGCAACTTCAATACGGCTTGGTGGGACGCCTCCCAGATCTACGGCTACGACGAGCGATCGGCGCGCCGCCTGCCGCGCGATCCGTCGGACCCGGCCCGGATTGCCATGATCCGCATTCCGGGACGCACCGCGGCGGGGGACGCCCAGGGCTACCTGCCTCTGCTGGCTCCCTGTGGCGGCAACAACACCGGGTGCCTCATGCGCCCCGAATGGACCGGGCAAGAGGCAGCGTCCTTTCCCGACAACTGGTCGGTCGGCCTTTCGATGCTGCATAATGTTTTTGCGCGCGAGCATAATCTCTTCGTCGACCGGTTCCGGGACGAACAGCGGAAGGCCCCGAATGAAGATTCGGGGCTTCGCAATCCGGAGCGCCCAAACGAGCCCATCCCCTACGACAAGGTCTCGCCGGAGGAGGTCTTTCAAGCCGCGCGTCTCGTCGTCTCGGCGCTCATTGCCAAGATCCATACGACCGAATGGACGCCGCAGCTCCTTTACGACCGGCCACTCGACATCGCTATGGACTCGAACTGGAACGGCGTTTTCGGCGGTAGCGCCGTAATGCGCAGCGCCTTGTCGCGGGTCGTCGATCACCTGGGCGATAGCGACCGTGTCGCGCACCGCACGACGCTTTACTCCGTCTTCACGTCGGGGCCGGGCATCATCGGCACCGGAAGTCGAAAGAAGAGCTGGAGCCTCGCCAATCTCGACGACGTCAACGGCGGCGTGAACCACTTCGGCTCACCCTTCAACTTTCCCGAGGAGTTCACGGCAGTCTACCGGCTGCACGCACTGGTGCCGGACCTGCTGGAGGTGCGCAGGGCCGGCCACGATCCCAACCGCATTGCCGAGAAGGTTCCCGTATCAGCCGTGCGTCACGCTGGGGCGACCGAAGCGATGCATCAGCGCGGCCTTGCGGAGTGGACCCTGAGCCTCGGCCGCCAGCGGCTCGGTGCGCTGCTCCTCGACAACGGGCCGCGCTTCTTGCAGGGGCTGGAGCTTCCCGGACGCCTCGACCAGACTGCCACGCGTAAGGTCGACGTTATCGCGCTCGACATATTGCGCGATCGCGAGCGCGGCGTGCCGCGGTTCAACGAGTTCCGCCGACAATACGGCCTCAAGTCGCTGACGAGCTTCGACGACTTCATCGAGCGATCGCTCGTCGACAAGCGCAAAGCAGGCACGCTTGCGCCCGCCGAGGCGGAGGCCCTGGCCGATCAGGAGCGGCTCGCATCGACCATGCGCGAGGTGTACGGCACTCATCGGTGCGACGACACGCGCGTCATCACACGCGCCCAGCGCATGACCGTGAATGGCGCTTCGGTGCCGATCACCGACTGCCTGGGCAAGCGTCACGGCCAGGAGGTGGACAATATCGAGGATCTCGACCTCTACGTCGGTTGGCACGCAGAGACCACGCGGCCGCACGGATTTGCGATCTCGGAGACGCAATTCCAAGTCTTCATCCTCAACGCGTCGCGACGGCTGTATTCGGACCGCTTTTTTACATCGAGCTTCCGTCCGGAGTTCTATTCGACGCTCGGGTTGCGCTGGGTGAACGAGAACGGAGGGGACGGCGTCGTGATGGAAGCGGGGCGGCCCAATGGGTCGAAGCGCCAGATGTCGCCAATGAAGCGCGTGCTGCTGCGAACCCTGCCGGAGCTAGCCGATGAACTTGGTCCAGTCGTGAATGCGTTCGATCCTTGGGCGCGCGACCGCGGCGAATATTATTCGCTGGCCTGGAAGCCACGGCCCGGGGCGGAGGCGGACGAGGCGTTCGGGCGTCCTTGACCCACCCTGCGCTGAGGGCGCAGACGCGCGTTTCAGGTTCTGGGTATAATGTCGGTGGACCGCCGGTTTCCGCGCGGCGCCGGAGCCGCACAGCCTATGGCCGACCCCGATAGCAACACACCCAAACCGCAGCGCCGCGGGCTGCACACGCCCTCCATTCAGCGGGGAACGGTTGCCCGCGTCGCGATCCGCGGTGTCAGGCTGGCCCAGGCTGGCGCTTGGCAGCTGCTCGAGATCCTCCTCGCGGCGATCATTCTGTTCGAGGAGTGGGGGTGGCGCCCATTATCCGCGGCTCTGGCGCGGCTCGCCGAGTTCAACATCGTTGCGCGGCTCGAAATGAGAGTTCGGACCTTGCCGCCTTGGCCGGCACTCGCCGTCTTCCTGGTGCCATCGGTTCTGTTTCTGCCGCTCAAGCTGGCGGCCCTTTGGCTCATCGCAGGGGGCCATGCCGTTAGCGCCATGGCCTTGTTCGCCTTCGCCAAGTTGGTGGGCACCGCTCTCTACGCCCGCATCTTCCAGCTGACGCAGCCAGCGTTGATGCAGCTTGATTGGTTTGCGCGGCTCTACAACTCGTTCATGCCATGGAAGCAGGCCATCGTCGCCCACGCGCGCCAGACGAAGGTGTGGCAAGCAGGCGTGGCACTGAAGGCGCGCGTGAAGACAGCAGCAAAGGCCGCATGGGCACGCGTCAGACCCGCCGCCGTAGCGGCGTTCGCTCGGCTGAAGGGCCTGCTCGGCGGGCGGGTCTGAGAAGGCTCACGCGCCGACGAAATCGGCTTTCCGATAGCCCTGCAAGTAAAGCAGCGCGGTGAGGTCGCCGTGCTCGATACTGGCGTCGGCCTCGGCGGCGACCACGGGCTTGGCATGGAACGCGACGCCAAGGCCAGCGGCCCGGATCATCGCCAGATCGTTGGCCCCGTCGCCGACCGCGAGCGTGAGAGGCGTGGCGACGCCCTTATCAGCCGAGAAACTCTCGAGTGCGCCGCGCTTGGCCTCCCGGCCGAGGATCGGCTCGATGACGCGCCCGGTGAGGCGTCCATCCGCCGTCTCGAGGAGATTGGCGCGGTTGACGTCGAAGCCGACGGCCTTTGCGACACGGCTCGTAAAGAACGTGAACCCGCCGGAGACGAGCGCCGTGAAGGCACCGTTGGCACGCATCGTCGCGACCAGCTCTCGTGCGCCGGGGGTAAGCGTGATGCGTGTGGCGTAAATCTGCTCTAGATCAGCCTCCGAAAGGCCGGCGAGAAGTGCCATGCGCTCGCGCAAAGCGCCCTCGAAATCGAGGTCGCCGCGCATGGCCCGCTCGGTGATCGCCGCAATCCGGGCCTTGATGCCGAGCACATCGCCCATCTCGTCGATGCATTCCTGACCTATGATGGTCGAATCCATGTCAGCGATGAGCAGTTTCTTCTTCCGGGTAGCAAGCTCGGCGTCGACAAGGTTGGCATCGATGGGGCGCCCATCCAGGGCTTGGCCAACCCTCTCCATCAAGCCCGTGGGATCGCTGTCACCTGGCCGAGCCAGGAGGGCCTCCCAGGCATCTCCTGCAGCAAGCCAGCTCTCATCGAGGACCGTTTCGCCTGCAAGCGCCCCCCTGACGGCCATCACTTCCGTATTGCCGATCAGTTCGGCGCCGGGTCGCGCGGTGAGGACAAGGGCATACGCCAGCGTTTCGCTCATGATTGTGGAGCTCGTTGAAGGGTTTTGAGCCGCCCTGATTAGGTGACCTCTCGGAGAGGGGCAAGCGGTCCGCATGGCCACTTCTTTGCCTCTACCAGACCCTGTTCGGGAAATACTTGAGCAGCATCTCCTCGTAGCGGCCGCTGGCACGCAGACGCAACAGCGCACTGTTGATCAGGCCTTTCAACTGCGCGTCCTTCTTCGGGATTACGATGCCGACGCCGTCGCCGAAATACTTGGGTTCGGAGTAAGGGCCCCCCTTAAGGTCGCAGCATCCGCGCGACAGCGTGCCATTGATCCAGAACGCCAGTGCGATGCCATCACCGAACGATACGTCGACGCCGCCGCCTGTCCGCACGGCGTCCCAGGCGAGTTCTGCGCTCTCGAATGGCACGATGGCGCTACTTGAAAAGAATGTGCGCGCGTAGGCTTCGTGCGCACTCCCCCTCACGACGCCGATGCGCTTGCCCGTCAGTCCCTCGGGCGTCGCCGTGAGCGCCGGAGCGTCACGCCGCCCGACGAACCGTGCCGGCGTGAAATAGTAGCGATCGGTCACGTCGAATTCCTTGAGTAGAACCGGCGTGATCGCATGCGAGGCGACGAGGGCGTCGGTCTCGCCACGCCGCAGTGCAGGCAGCAGCTCGGCCCAACCCCTGACTTGGATATCGCACGCCGCCGATAACTCGAGGCAGATCGCCCGCGCGATGTCGACGTTGAACCCTGTCAGAACGCCGTCCTCGTCGTAGTAGTGGAACGGCGGATAATCGCTGTCGGTCATGAAACGGATGGCGACCCGCCGCGGCATGTCGCCGGGACTCGCGAGCGTCCCTACCTGAGCTGCAACCTGTGCGGGAATAAATATAATCAGGCAAAGGTTTATCAGCCAGAGGATGCTTGCGCGTCGAGTGACAGCCCTTAGATTCGGATGCTGCATTGATGGCGACCGATTGTCTGGAGACGGCAAGCGCACCCCATTCGATGTTGGCGAGGCCACACTGGGACAGTGGCCCGCGCGTACGACGATATATTTGTCTAGCCGGTTGTCATGGGGGGCGGCCGATGTCAATACGCCGTCGCGGCGAGGGCGGGGCAAGGCCGCTCGCTGCTCACACTTTGTCGATGGCAGGTGGCTCGCGTCGACGTTCGGGCGCCGATCCAGTGCTTACTCAGGCCATCCGGGGCCTGCTGATGTGGCGGCCCGATCTGTCCGCCCGCGGCCCCGCACCCCGGTGGCTGCTGCCGACAATGCTCGCAGTGTTTTTCCTCATTGGCTTCGGCGTCGTGCTCGAGCCGATTGTCACCTGGGGCGGCTTCGGCGCTATTCTCCTGGTGCCTTTCGCGGGCAATACGGCTGTGCGCCTGCTGGCGGCGATCGCGGTGCTTCGCGGTCCCTCGCTTCGCGTCCGGTCGCCTCTGCCGCGGGTGCCCGATGCCAAGCTCCCAACCTACACCGTACTCGTCCCCATGTACGACGAGCCCGAGGTGCTTCCATCGCTGGTGAAGGGGCTCGTCGCCCTGGACTATCCGCGGGACCGCCTCGACCTTGTGCTGGTGCTCGAGGACCGGGACGCGGCCACGATTACCGCTGCGGCGAGGCTCAGCCTGCCGTCGAACATGCGTATCGTTCTGGTGCCGCAAGGCGGTCCAAAGACCAAGCCGAAGGCCTGCAATTATGCGCTCGCTTCGGCCCGAAGCGATCTCGTCGTCGTGTTCGATGCCGAGGATCGTCCAGAGCCGGACCAACTACGCCGCGCCGCGCTAGCCTTCGCGACAGCCGGTCCAGACCTTGCTTGCGTGCAGGCGAGCCTCAACGTCTACAATCCTGGGGATTCGTTCTGGTCCCGCGGTATTATGGCGCAAACACCACTATCCGATTTGGCCCGGTTTTCCTAGATTCTGGCTATGGAAAACTCCCGTTCTCGCGGCGACCGTTACGCGCTGGCCGCACTCAAGAACAAGCGCGGGACCATAGCCTCTGAGATCATGGCACTAGAGCGCCAGATCAGAGCCCGCAAGGATGCCTTGTCCCATGTGGACGCCTGCTTGCGCATCTTGGACCCCTCCATTGAGGTCTCGGATATCCCTCGGAAGAGGCCACCGAAGCACATCAACCTATTCCGTTCGGGAGAGCTTGGCCGGTCGATCATCGACGCCATCAGGCGCAATGGAGGATCGGCCAACATCAAGGAGATCACTTCGGCACTGCTGGAGTCGGGTGGACACGGCGAGGAGGCCCGGCGAGCAGTCACGCTCAGGGTGAGATCGAACCTTGCGTATCAGGTTCGGAAACAGAAAGTGGTGAAGGTTGGGGAAGGTAGAGCGGCTAAGTGGCGGCTTGCGCATGACGGATAGGCTTCACGCAAGGCAGGTCTCGCATACAGAGGTCGCGTCACGCCTTTTCGCAAGGCGTGGCCACCCAACCCCGCCAGTGGTCCAACTGCTGGCGGGGCCTTAGAACTAGAGCCCAGATACATGGCCCCACTGTGCCCCGGTGGGGCCGTTCTCGTCTTGTGTGCCTTTAGCGGCGGAACCAGTCTCTCGGAATAGTGTCGTGGGATTGGTACCAGAGTTCTCCAGGAAACGGTGTGGCTGGCGCGACTTTCCCGCGGACAAGCGTTGCATGCTGACCTGAGTTCGAGACATACGAGCCAGAATCAGTAACAACTTGCCCAGGCCGCACTGACGGGCGGGCCAGAATTTTGGCGATCTGTCGGGTGATGTGGTTTTGCATGGTGTAGCCCTTTGTCGAAAAAGGGCTGGACGTGAAATGACGAATCCGATAAATACTTCGAGTCAAGCGCGATTCGTCGATGCCTGTATCCAGCCCAACTGGTTCAGGCGCTTGCGATCCGCAATAGAACCGGACGCTGCCAGGCGTCCGGTTTTTGCATTTCACAGCTCAAAGATTAGGGTATCTCGATTCGGCACCGCACCCAAGTTGTTTTCATAATCAATCCTTATGTCTCTGCCAATATCCACAGAAGTCCACCGACTTCTTCCGCCCTAGGGCGTTGTCGATCACCCGCTTGACCTGATCGCCGTTGGCGACGCGACGGTTGTCCTCGCGCCAAGCGGCCTCTTGGGCATAGCGAAGCAGGTAGGCGCCTGCAATGTGGTGGTGGTGGCCCATCTCGCCACGACGGAGGCGTGCAAAGTAGCTCTCGGCCCAGTTGGTGCAGGCGCCCTCGAAGCTGTAGGCGTCCTGATGGTCGATCCGCATCATCTCGAACTTCGAGTGCAGCGCATTCCATGACGGAGCTTCGTCGGCGTGGAGGATCGTATCCTTGTGGACCTTGGACTTGATCCAAGACACGGCGGCGCTTTCTGACTTGAACACGCCGGGAAGCGTCTCGCCGCCCTTCTCACGGATCACGACGACGACTTTGCGCTTACCGCTCTGGTTGGCTGCGAGGCGGCGATCCTTGCGGTTCTCGCGAAGATTGGCGGGCCGCACGTGGCCGCCGAAGTAGCCACCGTCGACCTCGGCCTCGGGACGATCGTCGCCGATCTGGCGGCCCTTAATATCCTCGGCCATCGCTTCGCGCATCTTGTGGCAGAGCACGAAGGCCGTCTTGTAGGAGAGCCCGAGATCACGGCTCATCGCGAGCATGGACTTGCCCTTGACCTCGTTGACGAAGATCGCGATGGCCGCGAGGTATCCCCGGAGCGGTAGCTTGTGGCTGGCGAACAGGGTGCCCGACGTGATCGAGAAATCCTTACCGCAGTCCTTGCAGCGCCAGCGCGCGGCACCAGACGGACGACGCGACAGGTAACAGGTCAGAGATCCGCAATGCGAGCACGCCGGCTTGCCGTTGTTGTCGGCCCAGCGGATCGCCATCATCGCCGTCTCGGCCTGAGCATCCGTCATCCGGAAGACTTCGGCGAGCGTCAGCGTCTTGGCTTGCTTCGACAGGAGGAAGTGCTGGGCCATGGTGACAAGTTCCCATATCCGATAACTACACCCCGGATATGAGGCTTGACGTTCTCGTAGTCAATAGCTAACTCTCAAATACGAGAACTAATTTGCACATGAGGCGGCATGCCCTACCCAACAACGGACAAGGAATGGGCCGATCGCACGGCCCGGTACGTCAAGGCACAGCTCAAGCGCCATGCCATGACCTATGACGAGTTGGCAGAGAAGATGAAGCCGTTGGGATTCGAGGGAGAGACCAAGGCCAGCATCGCCAACAAGTTGGCGCGGGGGACGTTTCCTGCGCCGTTCTTGTTGGCGGCTATGGCAGCGATGGAAGAGCCGACGATTAAGCTGGAGGACGTTTAGAGGTTCTTTGCGCCAATTCCCGAACCGTGACTGACCCCCTGGATAGAATATCTGTTACTGCATCACTTCTTGCTGTTTTGATCGCGGCACGCAATCTTGGTCCGCATTCGTCAAGGGCCCTTTTTTTATCGAGAAGTTTTACATAGTATCGTTGTTGATTTTCATCTCTAATTATTTTGCTGGCCAGTTCGTATAGAGTTTTGTCACCAGGGGTAGTATTTGGGTTTAAGTTGCTTGACCCAACGAACTGGCTATATACGCTGTTTACCTTAGACAGCGTGCTTTGCCACAGTGATTCGACGCGCGCTTTTTCTTGTGGCGCCATGTATGACTCAGAGCCAGTATTGCCATTAGACTCATAATGAGCACAAAGCGCGTCGGTTAACTTCTCCGCTTCAAGCAGTAGTTCATCCACATCAGAGGCACCCTCTTTAACAGCAAGGTACATTTGCATCGTCATAACGCTGGCGCTAATTCCGTTGGTTAGCCTGCGTAGTTTTGCAATCTCGTTGTCAGATTCAGCAGCGTCATTCTCGACTGCCGTTTTAGCCGGGATTGGGGCGCCCCACTTGGATCTTGAGTACGTCACGATGGCAGCTCCAGCGCACAATGCAATGTAGATCGCAAGCCCGACTCCAACCGTGTGGAGGCGTGTCCAGTCAGGCCCCATGCCCCCGCTTGTCCAAATCGCTACTGCTCCAGCCGCGATCATGGCTGCGGCCTGATAAACGTAAGTTGCAAGGTCAAGGATGGACACGACCCTCCCGAAACGGCCATCCAACCAACCAAACGCCCTTGACAGCATCCGCCTCCCCCGCAGCTAGTCGAGGACCGTCCATATGCCCCCACGCAGCAAACATAGGCTGGCCTCAACCCTCCGGCTATGTTCATGCCGCACCACGGGTAATTTTGATCGTGGCGTTTGCGCCATAATACCGTGGTCCCGCCAGTTCGCGCTCGAATATTCGGCTCTCTTCGATGGTCTTCTTCCCGCGCTCGAGCGGCTGGGTCTGCCCATCCCGCTGGGCGGCACCTCTAATCATTTTCGGTTCTCGGTGCTGCGGGATGTGGGCGCCTGGGATCCCTACAACGTCACCGAAGATGCCGATCTCGGCATTCGTCTGGCCCGTATGGGGTATCGGACGGCGACGATCGCCTCGACCACTTGGGAGGAGGCTCCGACGCGGTGGCGCATATGGCTCGGTCAGCGAACCCGCTGGCTGAAAGGCTGGGTTCAGACCTGGCTTGTGCACATGCGCCGTCCGGGTCAATTGTGCCGGGAGGTCGGAGGCTGGCAGTTCCTCGGTCTCCAGGTCGTCATGGGCGGCGTCCTGCTCTCTGTGCTGGTGTACCCAATCGCCCTGCTTGCTCTGGTCCTGACGTGGCTTCTCGGTGGTTTTGCCGACATCGACGTCGGCGGACCCGGTCGCTGGCTCTGGATCGTCGCGCTCGTCAATCTCGCGATCGGCATACTTGCACCGATGCTGGCAGCGGCTTTCGCCGTCATCCGACGGGGCCGAGCCTGGCTCCTGCCATCCGTGCTCGGGATGCCGATATACTGGTTGCTGATCTCGGTTGCCGGCTATCGTGCACTTCTCGATCTAGCCCGCCTACCTTTCCATTGGGAAAAAACCCGCCACGGCCTCGGTGGCGCCGCGGTTGGCACGCGCACGCTCCCTCCACCCATCAAACCGCCGCGAGCCCCCACCGCGACGGGCATGGTACTCCGCCGGCCTGTGCCCTGACCAAGGCGGTGAGCGCGCATCAGCCATTGGCAGCCCTTGCCACTTTTCGTGCGATCGGTGAGGTTTTGACCAACGGCCCGCGACGACAACGGGTGACGTGGAGGAGAGTTCTCAATGCAATTTGGCATCAGTACGCTGTCTCGCGGCCTTTACACGAGCCGCGGCACCTATATGGCCGTGGCCCAGGCGGCCGAGCGGGCCGCGTTCTCGTTCCTCTCCGTCAATGACCACATCATCGTCCCCGGCACACTCGGATCTGCCTACCCCTATACGCAGGGCGGTGTCTGGTCAGCCTCCGAGCACGGCCATTGCTTCGATCAGTTGGCTGCCCTGGCCTTCATCGCGGGTTGCACGACGCGGCTCAAGCTGCTGACCTCCGTCATGGTCGTGCCGCACCGCCCCGTGATCCAGACAGCCAAGACGCTGTCCACCATCGACGTCCTCTCCAACGGTCGCCTGGTTCTCGGCGTGGGCGCCGGCTGGATGGAGGAGGAGTTTAAGCTGCTCGGGGCCCCGTTCAAGGAGCGTGGTGCCGCGACCGACGAATACATCGAGGCCTTCAAACAACTTTGGACGGCCGAGCGCCCGACCTACAAGGGGCGTCACGTCGATTTCGAGAACGTCATCTTCGCCCCAAAGCCGATGCAACCTGGCGGCCCGCCGATCTGGGTCGGAGGTGAGAGCCCGGCCGCCATGCGCCGCACGATCAAACTCGGCGATGGCTGGTATCCAGGCAACAACAATCAGCAGATGCCGATGGACACGCCCGAGCGCCTGAAATCCGGCATCGCCAAGCTGCATCGAATGGCTGAGGCGGCGAAACGCGACCCGGCCTCGATCGACATCGGCCTCATCGTGCAGGGCCCATTCGATTGGGCCCGCCAGGAGACCCAGGACAAGTCTGCCCGACGCATGTTCACGGGCACGTCCGCTGAGATGCGGGCCGACTGCGCCGCGCTGGCCGAGGCGGGGGTGCGGCATGTCGCGCTGCGTCTCGGAGGCGAAACAGCAACGGAGTCGATCGATCGGATCGAACGGTTCGGCGCCGAGGTCATCGCTGGGCAGCACTGAGCGGGCACGCGAATCGAGTGCTGATGTGGCAGCATCGATCCGGCAGAGGAATAGGGTCGGCGAACCGCGTGCGATCCATTGGGATCAGCCTCGCAGTTCGCCGCAACCGGTGCGCCGGGTACGCGACACCAGGGTCACGGCGCTGGGGAAGTTATAAGCAGCTAGGTGTTGCGGAAGTGCAAATTTCCGCCGCGATTTGGTCAGTCAGGCCGTCCGTCCCTCTAGGTGCGCGTCAACGCTCCCGTTACCCACTGCCCGAGAAAGCGGTCGAGCCAATGGTGCACCTTCGGCGCGTCAGTGAGGTGGGTTTCGATGTGCTCCACCCGCGGCCGCGCGCCTCTCATGAGAAGACGCATGGGGTTTGAGCCCGACCATCGGTTCACTTGCATGAACGTGATCTCGGGGTGGAATTGCACCCCGAATGCGGAGCCGTACTGAAACGCCTGGTTCGGATAGGCTCCATCGCTTGTTGCGAGCAAAACCCCATCGCGGGGCAAATCGAAACCTTCCCGGTGCCACTGATAGACCCGGCTCGGAAAAGCCAGCTGGTGTCCGGCTTGCGTCGCCCGAATTGGATGGTAGCCGACCTCTACCGAGCCGCGCACGCAATGGTCAACGCGCCCGCCAAGATGATGCGCCAGCATCTGAGCCCCAAGGCAGATCCCTAGAAAGGGCTTGGATTCCTTCAGGGCGACCCCGATCCAGTCGACCTCGCGACGGATGTAGTCGAGCCGGTCGTTGGCGCTTTGCGGTCCGCCGAAAATCACGGCTCCGGTGTGTCCGGCCATCGTATCCGGCAGGGGATCGCCTTGAAAATGGCGCCGGATGTCCAGTGCGTAGCCATTCTGTCGGAACCATTGTCCAACGTGGCCGGGGTTCGAATGGTGCTGGTGAAGCACGAGAAGCACCGGAAGCTTCTCCACCCGCGTCAACGCACGGGCCCGATCATCGGTCGCCCCGATCGCCGCCTCGTCCTGACGCGCCTCCAGCATGGTCTTGGGCTCCCCTCTCGGCTGGTCGGCGTGGGTCAAGCAGCCACGCCATCACCGGAACGAGTACGACATGTGGCAACAACCGCAAAGCCACCGCGCCAACAAGGTTGAGGAAACCGGGAACGACGGTGCGCAAGCCCAGCTCGAAACCGAACACGGCCCACCGCGCAACGGTGGCGGGCGATGAGGCGGGTAGCCACCTGCGGTAGAGCGCATTCTCGGCGCCCATCTTGGCGTGAAACTCTGTGTTGATGGGACCAGGCGCGACGACCGTTACTCTGACACCATCGGCCTTGACCTCTGCCGCCAGGGCCTCGCTGAGCGAAATCAAGTAGGCCTTGCTGGCATAGTAAGCCGCTTGATATGGACCGGGCACATAGCCTCCGAGCGACGCGATATTGATGATGCCGCCGGCGCGTCGAGTGCGCATTCCCGGTATCATATGCCGCATCAGGCGGCCCGGCGTCACCACGTTGAGCGCGACCAGCCGATCCAGCTCGCCGGGGCTCGCCTCCGAGAAGTCCCCCGAATGGCCAATGCCGGCATTGTTGACCAGGATGTGAGGATGCCGTCCGAGCCGGGCCAGTTCCCGGTCGAGCACGTCCAGGCAGTCCGCTCGTGTCAGATCCAGAGAAACCGTCGTGACCTCGACGCTATGCTCGGCCTTGATGCTCGCAGCCGCTTGTTCGAGCGCGTCTGCTCGGCGCGCAACGAGGAGCAGATCGTGGCCGCGCCCTGCCAAAAGATGCGCAATGGCGAGGCCAATGCCCTCCGAGCCGCCGGTCACAATTGCGATGGGGCGTGTTGCGATGGCGTGCGAGGAGTGTTCTGCGGGTAACGTCGGTGCGCCTGTCATGCCGCTCGATATACCGCACGACGGGCCCACGTGCGACGGTGCTCGCCGACTACTCGTGCCGCAGCGCTTCGATCGGATCGAGCCGCGCCGCGCGTCGTGCAGGAAAGTACCCGAACACGACGCCGACGATTGCCGAGAACAGGAAGGCCACCAGAACGATCATCGGGTCGACCGTGAACGGCACGTCAAGAGCCCGTGTCGCGAGACCGGCAAGGCCGAGCCCGAGCAGAATGCCGACGAGCCCGCCCAATAGCGACAGCACCACCGCTTCGACCAGGAATTGCGATAGGACCTGGCGCTCGAGGGCTCCGATGGCGAGACGAATGCCGATCTCGCGCGTCCGCTCGGTCACCGAAACCAGCATGATGTTCATGATTCCGATCCCGCCGACCAGCAGGCTCACCGCCGCTACCGCCGCGAGCAGGCCCGTCAGCATCGCCGTCGTGCCGGCCTGAGCCTGCGCGATCTGGGTCATGTCACGGACGCTGAAATCGTCCTCCTTGCCTGGGCCGATGCCGCGTCGTTCGCGGAGCAGCCACTCGAGATCGGCCTGCACCTTCGCGGTGTCGGTGCCGTCGGCCGCCGACACCATTACCCGCCGAATTTCGGTATTGCCCGCGAGGCGCCGGTGGAACGCGCGCAGCGGCATCAGGACCGTGTCATCCTGATCGGTGCCAAAGCTGGACTGGCCCTTGGGCTCCAGGACGCCGATCACCTCGCACGAGACATTGCCGAGCCGGATCGCGTGCCCGATCGCCTCCTCGAGGCCGAACAGCTTGTCGCGTACAGTCTCGCCGATGATGCAGGCCGCTCGTCCGCCGCGCAGCTCGCTGTCCAGGAAAGGTCGGCCGGCCTTCAGCGCCCAGTCTTGCGTGGCGAGATAGTCGTTGTCGGTGCCTGTGACGGTCGTGACCCTGCTCTCTGCGCCGCGGACGACGGTTTGCGACTTCTGGGCTGTCGGCGCCATCGCCTTTACGCCCCGAAGCTCGCGTCGCATTGCCTCGACGTCACGCACTGTCAGCGCCTTGGCGTCCGCACTCGCCCGCCCTGGACCGAACTGCCCCGGGCTGACGAACAGCAGGTTGGAGCCGAGGCGCGCCATCTCGGCCTTCACCTTGGCGGTCGTGCCGTTGCCGATGGTCACCATCGCGATGACGGCGCCGACGCCGATGACAATCCCGAGCACCGTCAGGAACGAGCGCATCGCATTGCGCCGGATCGACCGCAGGGCGAGCCTGATGGCCTCGATCAGCATCACGCGGCCTGCTTGCTGGTCGTATCGCTCTCGATGCGCCCATCGACGAACCTGATCACCCGCCGGGCGTAGGCAGCTATGTCGCTCTCATGGGTGACCATGACCACTGTGATCCCGTGATTGCGGTTCAAACCTTCCACCACGTCCATGATTTCCCGGCTGGTTCGCGTGTCGAGGTTTCCCGTCGGCTCGTCCGCGAGAAGCACCAGCGGGTCGGTGACGATCGCCCGTGCGATAGCGACGCGCTGCTGTTGTCCGCCGGAAAGTGCCGCCGAAGAGTGGCCCTCGCGCCCCTTCAATCCGACCACCGCCAGCGCCGCCATGGCCCTCTCGCGCCGCGCCTCAGCTGGCATTCCGCGATAGATCAGCGGCAGCTCGACGTTCTCGAGCGCCGAGGTACGCGGCAACAGGTTGAAGCCCTGGAACACGAACCCAAGCAGATGCCTGCGGATCAGCGCACGTTGATTGCGGGTCATGCCGCCGACTGATACGCCCTGGAACAGATACTCGCCCGAAGTCGGCGTATCGAGGCAGCCGATCACGTTCATGGCCGTCGACTTGCCGGAGCCCGACGGCCCCATGATCGCGACGAACTCGCCTTCCTCGATGCTGAGATCGACGCCTGCCAGCGCGCGCACTGTGGCATCGCCGCTGCCATAGATGCGCGCCACGCTCCGCAGCTCGATCAATGGTGCCCCGGTCACGGCTTGGCCACCATCTGGTCGACAATGACCACCTGAGCGGCCTTGAGGTCGCCTTCGGTAACAGCTGTGTGCCGACCGTCCGTGGCACCGGTCTTGATCGCTAACGCAACGGGCTTGCCGTTCTCGAGCACCCAGACGGTACGCCCTGCCGTCTGGCCGTCTTGCCGGCTAGCCTGCCGGAAGGGCGGACGCCCGGGCAGGATGCGCTGGAGAAAGCTGCGCTGCTCGCTGGCCGCGCTCACAGGGGGCGCATAGCGCAGCGCGGCATTCGCCACCAGCAGCGCACCCGCCACCTCCTCGACCTTGATCTCGGCTGTGGCCGTCATGCCGGGCCGCAGCAGCAGCTCGGAGTTGTCGATTGCGAGCACCGCCTTGTACGTGACGACGCCTTGGATGGTCTCGGACGCGTAGCGCACATCGCGGATGGTCGCAGGGAAACGACGATCGGGAAATGCATCGACGCCAAATGTCGCCGTCTGCCCCGGCTTGACCTTGCCGACGTCGGCTTCATCGACATCGACCTGCAGCTCCATCTGCTTCAGGTCCTCAGCGATCGAAAACAGCACCGGTGCTTGCAAGGACGAGGCGACCGTCTGCCCGGGCTCGGCGCTGCGCTTGAGCACAACGCCGTTGATTGGCGAGCAGATGCACGCCTTCGCCCGGTTGGTCTCATTGAGCGTCAGCTCTGCTTCCGCCACACCGACGTCGGCGCGTGCGCTCGCGGCACCCGCGACCGCACGGTCATAGCTCGCCTGTGCCAGATCGAGATCATGCGTCGAGGCAAACTGCTTGTCGGCGAGCAGCTTCTTGCGAACGAGATCGCGCTGCTTCTCGAGCACCGTCGCCTCCGCGTCCGCGACCTTCGCGCGCGCTGCGACGAGTTTAGCCCTGGAGCTGGCGACCGTCGCGTCGAGCTTCTCTGTATCGAGCTCCGCCAGCGGCTGGCCCGCCGTCACGGCCGAGTTGTAATCGACCAGAACCTTACGGATCGTTCCCGACAACTCGCTCGACACGTCGACCTTGTTGGTCGGTTGCACCGAGCCCGTCGCCGTCACCACGACCACCAGCGATCCTATACTCACCGGCGCCGTCACGTAGCGCACTGCGCTGCGTGTGCCGGACAGCATCCAGTAGAGGCCGAGCAGCCCCAGCACGACAGCCGCGCCAGTTATGATCTGAATCCGGCGATCAGCAGCGAGGACGGGCGATGCAGCATCGAGCCTCAGTATCTTCTCGATGCTCATGCGCTCGCTGCGAGCCGGGGCGTCGTTCATCGATTGCTTCCTTGTCACAAGACGAGGAGAGTTATCGACGAAGCCCGTCAGGTGTATTGATGCGCCTCAACCGAGCGAAGAGGAACTCTACTCGCGCGTAACGAAGTTCGCGACGACCCGCTTCCGGTCGCCCTCGTCGAACGCGATGGTGAGCTTGTTGCCGTCGACCTCGACCACCATGCCGCCGCCAAACTTTTCGTGGCGCACCCGGTCGCCGCGCGCGAAGGAACTCTCGGCTGCCGACGATGCAACGAGCTCGCCCTCGATGGTGACCGGACCCGGGCTGCGCTTCCCAGTCCCGCTGCCCGCGCGGAAGAACTTGTTCCCCCCAGCGGCGCCGCCACCGGCATTGCCGCCGCCACCACTCCACTGCTGCTTGGCGCGTTGCCACCCGGGCGTATCGTAGCTCGAGCGGAACGCCGAGGGGCCCTCGTCGAAACGGCTTGCACCATAAGGACTGGCGCGGCCGAAACCGGCGTAGGCGCCGCCGAATGGGCTCTTTGCCTCGACGACCTCGACGTGATCCTCCGGCAGTTCGTCGACGAACCTCGAGGCCGTGGCCGATTGATATAGTCCTCTCAGCCGCCTGTTCTGCGCGAACGAGATGTGCGCTCGCTTCCGCGCCCGTGTGATGCCCACGTAGGCGAGGCGACGCTCCTCCTCCAGGCCGGCAAGGCCTGATTCGTCCAGACTCCGTTGATGGGGAAAGAGGCCCTCCTCCCATCCCGGCAGGAACACAGTGTCGAACTCCAGCCCCTTGGCGGCATGCAGTGTCATGAGGGATACGCGGTCCCCGTCGTCGCCCTGCTCGGCGTCGGCGACCAGTGACACGTGCTCGAGGAAACCTGCCAGCGTGTCGAATTGGTGCATGAAGCGCACCAGCTCCTTCAGGTTCTCGAGCCGCGACTGCGCTTGCGGGCTCTTGTCCGCCTGCCACATCGCGGTATAGCCGCTCTCGTCGAGGATCAGCTCGGCGAGCTCGGTGTGTCTCATGTCGTCGATTTGGGCCCGCCAACGCTCGAACATGCGCAATAAATCCGCGAGCGAGCGTCGCGCCTTGGCGCCGATCTCCTCGGTCTCGGCGATCTCGCGCGCAGCTTGAACCATCGGCACCTGTCGTGCCCGGGCAAGCTCGTGCACCCGCTTGATCGACGTGTCGCCGAGCCCCCGCTTCGGCACGTTGACGATCCGCTCGAACTTGAGGTCGTTCGACGGGTTCGCCGTGACCTCGAGGTAGGCGATCGCGTCCTTGATCTCCTGCCGCTCGTAGAAGCGGGGGCCGCCGATCACCCGATAAGGCAAGCCCATGGTGATGAATCGGTCCTCGAAGGCGCGCATCTGCGCCGAGGCTCTGACGAGAATGGCAATCTGATTGAGTGGATGCCGGTCCTTTCGCAAACCTTCGATAGTCTCGCCGATGCTCCGCGCCTCTTCCTCGTCGTCCCAGACGCCGGTAACGGTTGCGCGTGCGCCGCTGTCCCCGTCGGTGTAGAGCGTCTTTCCAAGGCGGCTCTTGTTCTGGGCGATGAGACCGGAAGCGGCACCCAGAATGTGGCCCGTCGAACGGTAGTTGCGCTCGAGCCGGATCACGGTCGCGCCAGGAAAATCCTTCTCGAACCGCAAGATATTGTCGACTTCCGCGCCGCGCCACCCGTAGATCGATTGGTCCTCGTCGCCGACGCAACACACGTTCGGACAGCCCTGCGCAAGCAGTCTCAGCCACAGATATTGCGCGACGTTGGTGTCCTGGTACTCGTCGACCAGGATGTAGCGAAAGCGCCGATGATAGTCGGCCAGCACGTCAGGACGGCGTTCAGCTCCTTGAGGCGTGTCTGGTAATCCGCATAAAGCTTCGCACCCTTGCCATTCGCGAACGCGAAGCTCTCGCCTTTCGGCACCTTGTCGGGCGTGATCCCACGGTTCTTCCAGCTGTCGATCAGCGACGCGAGTTGCCGCGAGGGCCACCGGTCCTTGTCTAGCCCTTCGGCTTCAATGACCTGCTTCACCAACCGGTTCTGGTCGTCCATGTCGAGGATGGTGAAGCCCGACTTGAGCCCGACCAACTCGTGATGTCGGCGCAGGATCTTCACGCCGAGCGAATGGAACGTGCCGAGCCACGGCATGCCTTCCACCGCGCCGCCGACCAGATGGCCGATGCGCTCTTTCATCTCGCGACCTGCGACGGGAAAGCTCGCCCCGTGGCGAGGATGTGCCCAATCCGCGTCGTCAGCACACGCGTCTTGCCGGTGCCTGCGCCAGCCAGCACCAACACTGGGCCATCCAGTGACTCGACCGCTGCCCGTTGCTCGGGATTGAGGCCCTCGAGATAGGGTGGGGGCGGGGGGGCGGCTGCGAGCGCACGTTCCGAGATCGAACGGCGCGGGGGCGCGCTGACTGTTGCCGCTTGTGCCGGCTTACGCGGCGCCTCCGGCAGATCGAACGGCACATCGTCATCGTCCGGCTCGCTGTCCGGCGCTGGCGATCCTGTCTGGCGATTCGTTTGGCTCATGGGGCCTTTTAGCACGCCCACTGCGGCTCAATTCGGGTCGGCCTGCCCTCTCCCCAGCTGAGCGCGGGCTCTGTCCAGAGCAATTTAGGGCTTCTTGGGCTCGGCGCCAGCCCCTGGGGCCGCCGGCGGCGTTCCTCCCGCCCCCTGTTGGGTCCCGGCAGGCTCGTCGTAGTAGAGATAGCCCTCCTCGATCGAGACCTTGTCGCCGGCTTCGAGTTCGTACTCCTCCTCCTCGCTGTCGTTGATCCGGATCACACAGCCTTTCTCACAGATGCCTTCAAGAACCTGACTCGGCTTCAGAACATGCTCGGTGGTTTTAGCGCCGCTCTCCTCGATGACGGTGAGCTTATGGTCTTTGTCATCGCGATTGACCAGCGTAACGGCCGCCTCAGCCCATATTGTCGTCGCCGAGAGGAGGGCCGCGAAAGCAAGGGCCGTCAGCGGCCACGACGCGCGGGGAATCATGAGGTTGTGCTCCGTTGCATGCGACGACCGGTCTTCCAACGCCAAACTCTTCGCGGTCCGCGGCCAGCCACTCCCGCGGCTTACCGTCCCCAGGTCGGTCGGCGGGCACGGCAGACCATCCGTTGCCACCATTCCCGCGCTGACGCGACAAGTTCTCCGCCACTAACAATGGGCATGACAAGCGCATCGACGCCGCATGCGGAAATTGTCCGTTAGAAGGTGTTGGCGACGGGTCACACTGTCGGCCGCACCATGAAGCCGTCGTTAACCGACCCGCTTTCGTCCAGAACCTTCAACATGTCGACACGGCTCCCGCGCGGCCCCTTTCGGCACCGCCCGATCATGGTGTCGATCCTATCCCGGGGGCCGGAAATGACGGCCTCGACGCCACCGTCCCGGCGGTTCCGCACCCAGCCCGAGAGGCCCATCGCGGCCGCCTCCCGTTCGACGAACACCCTGAACCCGACGCCTTGCACAAGCCCTTCGATTCGCAGACGGGCGGATGCGAAAGGCGGGGTCTGGGACATTGATGTCCTGCTCTCGAGCCTTGGCCAATGTTTGCCACGGAAGTCATGGTTAACCCGACCGCCACAACGTCATTGCTGCGGCGATCAGGAGACCTTCTCACGAAACGCGATCAACCGGAACTGCACGCTTCCTTCAAGCTGCGGTCCTGCTCAGTTCCCGAGCCGGAAGTTGCAGCGCCTGACGAACCAGCACTGTCGTGCTCACGTGACGCGGCTTGAAGGCCCGCTCGACTACCGCCACTGCTGTCGCCACATCGAAATCCTGACACGAGAAGATATCGATATAGGCATCGCCGCTCTTGTCGCAGAAATGCCCGGTGATGGCCGATGTCTCGATGAGTTGAACCAGCGAGTAGCCAGCCGCCTCGGGTAGGTGCTCAGCGAAATGCTGCAGCACCGGAGCACCGAAGGCCTTCATGCCAATTGCGTCGACGAGGTCGTTGGTGAACCTTCTGATCGCCTCGGCGCTGGTGACTGCAGGAATGTCACCCGCGCTCATATCGATAACCAGATGCTTGCCCCACATATCTCGATCTCCAATAAGGAAAGCCACGACAATAACAGCGCGTGCTCGCAATACGGTCGAAAATACCCAGGCAACGCGCCACCACCACCATACCCGTGCTGGCAGCACTTGCACGTCAACAAATTGTCAGGACAGTAAGGGGGCCGGCGAAGTCACATCTGGGCGGCTTCGCTCGGAGGGGCACTTGTTTGTCACTCACAGCGTCGCCGGAGCCGCTTCTACGGGCAGCCGGGTCGCTGATTGTTCAGCCTCAGTACCCGAGGGCCATCCCATCCTTCCTCGGGTCCGAGGCACCGATCAGCACGCCATTCTCGCGGTCCATGACCACCATTTGTCCACCGCCCCACGGATCAGGCTTGCGTTGCATCGGATGCCCGAGCGCCGCCAGTCCATCGAACACTGATTGCGGCACCGACTCTTCGGCCCAGCAAACGCCGTTCTCGAAAAACACGCGCGGACAGTCGATCGCCTCCTGCGGATCGAGGCCATACTCCAGCATGTTCTGCATGACGTAGGCATGCCCCGCCGGCTGCAGGTTGCCGCCCACGAGCGCTGGCACGAGCGTATGCATCGGCCGTTTTCCCGGCGCGATGCAGTTCGGATGCTTCGGGTCGAGCACGAAACCCTGGCCGCGGTTCTGCAAGACGATGCCGGTCTTCTTGGTCACGATGCCCGATCCGAAGCCCGAATAGATTGAGTTGATGAACGACACGGCCATGCCGCCCTCGTCCACCACAGTCATGTAGATCGTGTCGCTGCCACCGGGCCTCGGAATGGGGCCGAGATCTGCTTTGCGGGTCTTCCTGTCGATGCGGCTGACCAATTCGTCGGCGAATGCGTCCGACAGCATGTGTTCCACTGGCACGTCCGCCATCAGGGGGTCGGCGACAAACATGTCGCGCATCTTGTAGGCCAGTCGCACGGCTTCCATCATGACGTGGTAGCGCTCGACCGAGACCGGTCCGTCGCCAAGCTTGCCGAAGCGCTCGAGCATTTTGAGCATCACGAGCGCAACGATGCCCTGGTTGTTGGGTGGCAGCTCCAGGATCTCGGCGCCCTTGTAGCCGACCGAGATCGGGTCGACGTACGCGCACGACTGGTTGGCGAAATCCTCGACCGTCTGGATGCCCCCGAGCGCGCGCAGCTCAGCCACGATGTCCTCGGCCACCTCGCCCGTGTAGAAACCGTCGCGGCCCTTCTCGGCGATGATGCGCATCGTGCGCGCCAGCGCCGGCGAGCGCATGATCTCGCCCGACTTGGGCACCAGGCCATTCTTGAGGAGATGCAACTTGGCGCCGTCGTTGTTGCGGATCTTGCCCTCGAGCGAGGCCCAGTCGAAGGCGATGCGCGGCTGGACCGCCCAACCATTCTCGGCATAACCGATCGCAGGGGCGAGGATGTCAGCGAAGGTCTTGGTGCCGTGGTCTTTCAACAGCCTGGACCAACCGTCGATGGCGCCGGGAATGGTCACCGAATGCGGCGTCTGCGTCTCGATCTGCTTGATGCCGGCCTTGGCGTACCACTCGGGCGTCGCCGCTTTCGGCGCTTTGCCGGAGGCGTTGAAGGCAATCGGCTTTTGGCCCGGCTTGGCGATGATCGCAAAGCAGTCGCCGCCAATGCCGGTCATCGCCGGCTCGACGACGCACATCACGGCCGTGGCCGTCAGTGCCGCATCGATGGCGTTGCCTCCCTTGCGCAGCATCTCGATGGCAGCGAGGCTCGCCAGCGGGTGCGAGGTGGCGCACATGGCGCGAGTACCTATGACCGGCGAACGGCCCGGAAAGTGGAAGCTGCGCATCGAGACGTGTCTCCAAGGGAAAAAGAGGCGGTTCGCCTGCTCGTTGGCACATAAACAGAGTTGCGGGGTGCCGCCAACTGATCGGTAAGTGCGCCGTCACACGTGGCAAATTCTACTTTACCCGATCACATTTGCCGCTCGGAGCGCCGCCAGTCGCGCCGCATCATAGCCGAGCAGCCCCGAAAGCACTTCGTCTGTGTGCTGACCCGGTGTGGGCACCGGCCCGATCCGTCCCGGCGTGGCAGACATCTTTACGGCTAGCCCCGGCACGTGAATCTCACCGGCGAGCGCATCCGGTTGCTTGACCAGCATCTCGCGCGCCCAGGTATGCGCATCCCGTGTCACCTCCGGTATGGTGCGCACCGGCGCCACTGGGATACCTGCGTCGAGGAGCGTCGCCACGATCTCCTCCACGTTACGCTCGACGGCCCAAGCGTCGATCGCGCGCCGCCGCGCGTCTCCTGCCCCGGCCGACGAGTTGATCGGCCCGGCTTCCGCGCCCGCCGTGCTCCCGCTGACGATCTGCATCAGTCGGCCTGCCATCTCCCGACCGATCGCCGAGATCACCACCCATCCATCCTTGGCGCGATAGGGCGGCCGTCCACCCTCGCCGCCTTCGTCGCCGGTGTCGAGGTAGGTGATGCTGGGGATTTCGACCATGGACAGCGCCGAGTCGAGCAGGCAGCAGTCGATCATCTGTCCTTCACCGGTTCGGTCGCGGTGCCGGAGCGCCGCCAGCGCACCGATCGTCGCGTGCAGCGCCGTCGTGCGGTCGACCAGTGAGAATGCCGTGCCGACCGGCTGCCCAACAGGGCGCCCCGTCAGGGTCATGAGGCCGCTCATCGCCTGTCCCAACGGATCGAACGCGGGTCGGTCCCTGTAAGGACCGTACTGCCCGAAACCCGACACCGAGACGAGAATGATGTCCGGCTTGATCGCTTTCAGCTGCTCGTAGCCGAAACCCATGGCCTCCATCGTGCCGGGACGGAAGTTCTCGAGCACGATGTCCGATTTCGCGACGAGGTCGCGCAGCACCGCCTTGCCCCCGTCGCTGCGCGTGTCGAGGCAGATCGACTTCTTCCCCCGATTGTAAACCGTGAAGTAGACGCTCTGGCCGCGCACGATGGGCGGGTTCTTTCGCGTCTCCTCCCCGCCGATGCGCTCGACCTTGATCACCTCCGCGCCGAGGTCCGACATCATCATGCCGCCGCGCGGGCCGGCCTGAAAACGGGCCAGCTCGAGTACTCGAACGCCGTCGAGACTGAGTGTCATGGGGCAACTCCTGTCGTTGGCGCTCACCGACCCGTGAACACGGGATTGCGCTTCTCGACGAAGGCGCGCACGGCCTCTTTATGGTCGGCCGTGCCCTGCGTGCGCATCAGCCGCTCTGCCTCCCTGTCGATCGCCTCAGCGTGCGTGATGTCGAGCGCCTCGTCGAGATTGTCCTTCATGTACCCGACCGCGACGGCAGGTCCCTGCGCAAGCGACCGCGCCAGTGCGAAAGCCTCCGCCTGCAACGCCGTGTCGTCGACCACCCGGTTGAACAGCCCGAGTTGAGCACCCCGCTCCGCGCCGATACGCTCGTTGGTCAGCATCAACTCTCGGGCCCTGCCAGGTCCGACGGTCCGCGTCAGCAGCCAGGCAATGCCGTAGTCACCCGAGAGCGCCACACGCGAATATCCGGTCGCGGCGAAGGCCGACGTCGCAGCGACCCGAATATCGCAGGACAGTGCTAGCGCGAGGCCGGCTCCAGCCGCCGCGCCGGGCAGTGCCGCGACTGTCGGCTTGCGCAGCGCTCTGATCGCCCCGGCTGAGCCGTGATGGCGCTCCTGCATCACCCGGAAGCGCTCGTCGTGTGTGAGGTCGGTCGGCGCTCGACGATCGCCCATGTTCTTGACGTCGCCACCAGCGCAGAAGGCCGTACCCGCGCCCGTGATGAGCAGCGCTCGGATGTCGGGGTCGGTGGCGCAAAGTGGGATCATCCGGCGCAGCGCTGCTGACATCTCCATCGAGAACGCGTTGCGCGCCTCTGGCCGATTGAGCGTGATCACAGCAACCCCGTCCCGCACCGCGCAGATAAGCTGCCCCGTCCCCGTATCGATCGTGCGATCTGATGCCATGCCCGTGCCCCTCTTCATCTGCCCTGGAACACGGGCTTGCGCTTTTCCATGAAGGCCCGTGCTCCTTCCTTGAAGTCGTCGCTGTCGAAGCAGGCGAGCACCTTGGCGTCGAGGGCCGGGAGATCGACACTCTCCGGATTGGCGACAAGCGCGTCGACTGATGCCTTCGCCGCGCGGATGCTGAGCGGTGCGTTGGTGGCGATCTCGTTCGCGAGTTGAACCGTTTCCTCCACCAATTTCTCGGCGGGCACCATCGCATTGAGCAGGCCCATCGCCAGGGCCTCGGGCGCCAGATAGCGTCGGCCGGTAAAAAGCATCTCCTTCACCTTCGCTGCCGTCATGACGGCCAGCATCGGCTTGATCCAGCGCGGATTGTAGCCGAGCGACAGCTTCGCCGAGGGCACCGAGAACGACGCGCCGTCCGATCCGACGCGCATGTCGCAGCAGATCGCGAGTTCGCAAGCGCCGCCGAAGCAATAGCCGTTGACCATCGCGATCGTCGGCTTCTCGGTCTTGAGGATCGCCTCGTAGGCCGCGTGGTTGATCTCGTCGTAGGCTCGCGCAGCGGCCCCTGTCCGGTTGTTCCCGAACTCCGAGATGTCGGCGCCGGCCGAAAAGGCTTTCGAACCCGAGCCCGTAACGACGATCACCCGCACGTCCGGATTATGGTCGGCAGCCGCGAAGTGCTCTGGCACCGCCCCCCACATATCGCGTGTGAAAGCATTGAGCCGCGGCTCGTTGTCGATGGTGATCCACGCGATTGCACCGTCAATGCGCGAGCGAAGGCGGCCTACAGTGGACAATGTCATTCGTGCTGACCATGCGTGTTGTGGCCCTCGAAACCTCCGTGATGAGTTCGAGGGCCATGCAATCATTTCCGTCGGGCATGCTGTTGCTAGGCGGACTTCTGGGGATCGCTCATGCCGGTGGTATAGGTCGACGGCTTGCCTTCGAAGCCAGACTTGGCGCGCTTGTTGAGCCAGTAGCGCAATGGCGGCGGCACGAGCGCGAAGTTGGGATCGGCGCCGAGCTTCTGCGCAGCATCCATCGGCCAATGCGGATTGTACATGATCTCCCGCGCCAGTGCGACGAGGTCGGCACGGCCCGACTGCAGGATGGCCTCGGCCTGGTCAGCGTGCACGATGTGTCCGACCGCCATCGTCTTCACCCCCGTTTCCTTGCGGATTCGCTCGGCGTAGGGCACCTGGTAGCCATAAGTCTTGGCGCGCGCCGAATCCATCGGTGACAGGCGCTCGAGCGTGCCGCCAGACGAGCAGTCGATCACATCGACGCCCACCCGCTTCAGCTCTGCCGAGAGCTTGACGCTGTGATCGAGGTCCCAGCCCGCATCGTCCTCGCACGAGAGGCGCATGAACAATGGCTTCCCGGCCGGCCATACCTCGCGAACTGCTTCGGCCACCTCGATCGGGAAGCGCATTCGGTTGGTGTCCGAACCGCCGTATTCGTCGGTGCGCAGGTTCGTTACTGGCGACAGGAACTGGTGGAGCAGATAGCCGTGCGCAGCGTGGATCTCGAGAATGTCGAAGCCGCACTTGTCGGCGCGCACTGCGGCATCGGCCCACTTGCCGACCATGGCCCGCACCTCGTTGTGGGAGAGCGCACGGGGCATCGCTTTCTCCGCGTGCGGGACGGCCGATGGTGCGACCAGCTCCCACTCGTCCCACTCGTAGACTTCCGGCTCGTTGCCAGTGAGCGGCTGGCCGCCCTCCCACGGACGCGTCAAACGGGCCTTCCGCCCCGAGTGGCCGAGCTGGATGCCGGGCACCGCACCTTGCTTGCGGATGAAGTCCGCACAGCGCGCGAGGTTTGGAATGAACTTGTCGTCCCACAAGGCCGTATCGCCGACCGTGCCGCAACCATTCCTCGCGACCTTCGTCGATTCCATCATCACGAAGCCCGCGCCTCCGGCCGCGTACTTGCCGGCATTCATCAGATGCCAGTCCGTCGCAAAACCCTTCTCGGCCGCGTACTGGTGCATAGGCGCGACGACGATCCGATTCTTGAGCGTGACCGAGCGCAACTCGATCGGAGTGAAAAGCAGGGGCTGGGTCATGGCTAGTCCTCGGGAAGCTTATGTGACAGGTCGCGGATCGTGGAATGTAGGTCGGTTCGAGCTCGCACTTCGAGACGCGACGACGAGCCGCCTCGCATACTTCGGTTCTCGCGAGGGCAGGGCGCGACCCGTCCTACGGCTTGATCAGAACGGGATTCCTTTCGCCGTGAGCCGCTCCTTGAGGCGCGCCACGGCGGCCTCTAGAAGATCGGGCTCTGTCGAGCGCAGCACCAGCACGGTGCCGAACACGCGTGCCTCGCGGTTGAACGGGTAGCTCCCCATCGAGACGTCGGGGTATTCGCCCTGCGTCTCGCCGAGCAGCTCTGCGATCTCGCCCTCGCCGCGTAGGATCTCGATCTCGACAGCCAACCGCTTGCGTCCAGTCTTGAGGCTCGGCGTCACTGCATCCAGCATGACGTGCATCACGTTGGGGATGCCGGCCATGACGATGACGTTCTCGAGTTTGAAGCCCGGCGCTACCGACATGCGGTTCGGCACCACGTCGGCGCCATGCGGAATGCGGGCCATGCGCATGCGCGCATCGGTGGGCTCGATGCCCCGCTTCTGGAAGCTCTCGAGCAGAAGCTGCTTGACCTCGGGGTGATGATCGATGCCGACAGCGAAAGCCTTCGCAATCGAATCGGCCGTGATGTCGTCGTGCGTCGGACCGATGCCACCGGTCGTGAACACGTAGCTGTAGCGTCGGCGCAGCGCGTTCACCGCTTCGACGATCTCCTCCTCGATATCCGCAACCACCCGCACCTCGCGCAAATCGATGCCGATGGCTGTAAGGTGGTCGGCGATATAGCCGATGTTCTTGTCTTTCGTCCGGCCCGAGAGAATCTCGTCGCCGATGACGAGAATGGCCGCCGTTACCCGAACTTCTGCCTGCCCCATGCGCTCGCTTCCTCGTCTCATCCAGGCCCCAAGACTAGCGCTCCTTACAGGGGATGCGCCATCCCGGCGTTGACCTTGGCAGTTTCCGTGACCGCAAGCGACAGATTGCGAGCGCTACATTGACATCGCTTTCGGCTCGATGGGATAGTCCTGGCAGCGCCCGAATATTCAAGAGTTCTGGTCGGGGCCACTCGACCACGAGGCGCGGGAGGAAGCATTCATGTCGAAATTCACTCGCGCCGCGGCCGGAGTTGTGTCCGCGGCCCTTATTGGACTAGCCGTGCCCGCTGCGGCGCAGACGCCGATCCGGATGGCCACCAGTTGGGCCGGCGGACCCCATCTCGAGATATTCGCCAAAGGATTTGCCGCAAACGCCGAGCGTCTGACCGGTGGCAAGGTCAAGTTCCAAGTCTTCCCGGCCGGAACCATCGGCTCACCCTTGAAGGTGACCGAGACGGTCCAGAAGAAGATCGCACCATCGGGACATCACTGGCCGGGCTACGACTGGGGGTTGGACAAGGCCTCGGTCATCTTTGGCGGCTACGTCGGCTCACCGGGCATTGAGGCCTATCTGCACTGGCTCTATGACGGCGGCGCTGCCGATCTCTGGGCTCAGTGGCGCCTGGAGAAGTTCGGTCTCGTGGCGTTCCCGTGCGGATCCCATTCCGACGAAATTCACATGCACGCCCACAAGCCGGTTCAGAAGATAGAGGACTTGAAGGGCCTTAAGCTTCGCACAGCAGGTGCATGGGCCGAGGTCGCTTCCACTCTCGGCGCCTCGACCGTGATCATGGCCGGAGGTGAGGTCTATCAGGCGCTCGAGCGCAAGTTGGTGGACGCCATAGAATGGGCGACGCCTGGCATCAACTATCCGCTCGGCTACCACAAGATCGCAAAGTACATCGTGCTCCCCGGAGTGCACCAGCCGGCAGCCTCTCAAGAGTGCACCTTCGACAAGGCGCTTTGGGACGGCTTCGACAAGACCACCCAGGAGAACCTGCGCCTTGCCGGCAAGCTGGTAACGCTGGAATCCTGGATGCGCCTCAATGTCGAGGACGCCCAGGCTCTCGAGAAGTTCAAGAAGGAGGGCGTCGAGATCGTCCGCCTCGAGGACAGCTACCTTGTAGCCGTCCGCAAGGCGACCGCCGAGTGGGAGGACAAGACCGCCAAGGAGGCAGGCCCCTGGTTCGTCAAGGCCCTTGAGCACAAGCGCAAGTTCCAGGAACTCTGGGACGGTGCCAAAGCCTATCGCATGGAACTGAAATAATTCCTTCAGCTAGGGACGGCGAGCCCTGCCTGCGAGAGCTGGCAGGGGGCCGCAGCGTCATGCGATCATTGGTTCGGGCAATCGACGGGTTCAGCAAAGTATGCGGAGTGCTCGCGGCAGTGCTCGTCGTCGCACTCATCGTCCTCATGCTCTACGACGTGATGATGCGGTACGTCTTTAACGCCCCCACTCTTTGGGGCTATGACGTCAATACGTTCCTGATGGGGGCCGCGTTCATTCTGTCAGTGGGGTATGCATTGTCTCTGGATGCGCACGTCCGCGTCGACCTCATTTACACACCCCGGACGCGTCACCTTCTTGATTGGGTGGACCTGGCTGGGTTCGCGCTGATCTTTCTGCCTGCCTGTGCCTGGATCACCCTCGGTCTCTGGAATTACTTCGCCGAGTCGTTCCACACCGGCGAACGCTCCGGTACATCCGCCTGGAATCCGGTGCTTTGGCCGTTCCGGCTGACGTTGTGCGTCGGCTTTCTCGCGCTGACGGTGCAGATCGTCGCCGAGATCATCAAGCGCATCTATACCATCCGCGGCGAGCCGCTGGGCGGTCCCGTGGAAGGTGATCACGGGAACGTCTGACGCTACCAAGCCGGGGCCCTTCGAGGGCCCCTTTCGATCTGTCTGCCGGCTCGTCGGCAAAGCCCCTCAGCACCCCCCGGAGATGTGATGTCCTCGCTCTGGATGTTCCCCGCTCTCATTGCCGGCATCCTGACGGGGTTCCCGGTTTCTTTCGTGATGCTCTCGCTCGCCTTCCTGTTTGGCTGGTCCACTTTCGGTGCCGAAGGCCTGCTGCATCAGGCGGTGTTGAAGATCGAGGAGGTTGCGACCGCTCAAGTACTGGCAGCGGTGCCACTCTTTATTTTCATGGGTGCCATGTTCGAAGCCTCCGGCATCGCCTCGAGGCTGTTCGATGCCATCCATTTGTGGACGCGTCGGATCCCTGGTGGGCTGGCCATCGGCACGATCATCATGTGCGTGATCTTCGCGGCGACCAGCGGGATCGTCGGCGCCACGGAGACCGTAGTCGGTCTGTTGGCAATCCCTGCAATGCTGCGCCACAACTACAGCAAATCGCTCATCTGCGGCACGATCTGCGCGGGTGGCTCACTCGGCACGATCATTCCGCCTTCGGTTCTCGCCGTCGTCATCGGCCCCGTGGCCAATGCCTCGGTGGGCTCGATTCTGATCGGGATGGTTGTGCCCGGCTTCATGCTCGCCGGCAGCTACATCGTCTACATCTTCCTTCGTTGCCTGTTCCGCCCAGAGGACGGCCCACAGATCGATTCGGGCGAGCCGGAGCCCTCGATGTCCGAGCGCATTTCGATTACGCTCCAGGTGTTGGTGCCGCCCATTGTCGTCATCATCTGTGTTCTTGGGTCAATGATGGCGGGCATCGCAACGCCGACCGAAGCCTCTGCCATGGGTGCGCTGGGCACTGTTCTGCTTGCAGCGTCCTACGGCCGTCTGACGTGGCCGGCGGTCGTCGACAGCGCCATGCGTACAGTTCGCATTACGGCGATGATCCTGTTTATCGTAACGTGCGGATCGATCTTCGCCGCCGTTTTCGTGGCCTCGGGAGGCCTCCAGGCTCTCACCGATCTCATGCAAGCGCTGAACCTTGGCCGCTGGGGCCTGCTGTCGGTGATCATGTTCATCACCTTTATCGCCGGTTTCATGCTCGACCCCCTGGTCATCATCCTGATCATCGTGCCGATCGCAACCCCTCTCGTCACGGCCGCGGGGTTCGACATCGTCTGGTTCTGCGTGCTGTTCCTGGTCATGCTGCAGACGGCCTACCTGACGCCGCCGATGGCACCCTCGATCTTCTATCTGCGTGGAATCGCGCCGCCGTCCATCACGCTGCACGATATGTACGCCGGCATCTGGCCGTTCATTGGCCTGCAACTCATGGTAATCGTATCGATCATCGTGTTCCCCGATGTCGTGACATGGCTCCCGACGATGCTCACGCAAGCCCGTTGAAGTGGGATTGGGGAGGGAGTTGTGGCGAGCCTCGCTGACGAGAAGGATGCGATCCGAGAGCAGATGGCACTCTATTGCTACGCCCTTGATGGTTGCCGCTTTGACGAGGTGGCCGCTCTCTTTGCCGAGGACGGAGAATGGAGCACCACCTACGGGAGCGCCCGCGGCCGCGCCGAGATTGCGGAGTTGCTCGACCAGAACGTGCCGAAGCCCGGCGAGGGTCCGCAGCGCAAACACTACATTACCAACATTGTCGTGCGCCTCGACGGTGACCGCGCCACCGCCACGTCCGACTATCTCGTCGTGCGGGAAAGCGAGACCGGGCTTTTGCCCGTGATGGGTGGACGCTACAACGATACCTTCGTCAAGCACGACGGCACATGGTTCTTCGCCCGCAAGGATCTCGAGCACCACATCTGGGGCGACATGGCGCTCAAGAACGGTCGATAGGGAGACAGAGATGAAGCTTGGCCTGCTTACCGGCTACTCGGGCCGCAAGATGAACCTCCCCATGGAGACGATCCTGCACGCAGAGCGGCTCGGCTTCGATTCCGTCTGGACATCCGAGGCCTACGGCTCTGATGCCGTCACACCCGCCACCTGGATCCTGGCGCACACAAAGCGGATCAAGGTCGGGACGGCCATCATGCAGATGCCGGGCCGTACCCCGTCCATGGCCGCCATGACAGCGATGACGCTCGCCCAACTCTCGGGCAACCGCTTCATCGTCGGTGTCGGCGCCTCCGGCCCGCAGGTCGTCGAGGGCTGGCACGGCGTGCCCTACGGCAAGCCTGTGACGCGACTGAAAGAATACGTCGCCATCATGAAGCGCATCTTCGCGCGCGAGGGCGATCTCAACTTCGACGGAAAAGAGTACCAGATCCCCTATCGTGGCCCCGGCGCAACGGGCCTCGGCAAGCCTCTCAAAAGCATCCTCCACTGCGAGGCGCCGATCCCGATCTATGCCGCGACGATAACGCCAGCGGGCGTCCAGGCTGCGGCCGAGGTTGCGGACGGCTTTTTCCCTGTTTGGATGGACCCAGACCAGTACTCGGTCTTCGCCGAGCCGATCGAAAAGGGTTTCAAGGCAGCGGTTGGCGGCAAGTCGCTTGCGAATTTCGACGTCGCCCCTTTTGTCCGCGTGATTGTCGGCGACGACATTTCGGCCGCCATGCAGCCGCTCCGCGAGAACATGGCGCTCTACATCGGAGGCATGGGTGCGAAGGGAAAGAACTTCTACACCGACTATGCGATCCGCCTCGGCTTCGAGGAGGCCGCGCTGAAGATCCAGGATCTCTATCTGTCGGGACGCAAGGCTGAGGCTGCCGCTGCCGTCCCCGAAGCCCTGATCGATGCCTGCCATCTCGTTGGCCCCGCGCCCCGCATCAAGGAACGCGCCCAACGCTGGATCGCCGCCGGCAAGCGGTCCCAAGTCGGCTCCATGCTGATCGGCGGTGACACAAAGGCCCTTGAGGTCATGGCCGAGGCGGTTCTGTAGATCCTCAGATCCAGCCCGCTAGGCGATTGCGAGCGGGCGCACCAGAGGGGTAAGTTTGCGCCATGAAATTTGAAACACCCCTCCTCCCCGGCCGCCTCGTCCAGCGCTACAAGCGCTTTCTCGCCGATGTCGTGCTCGACACGGGCGACACGGTCACCGCCACGTGTCCCAACACCGGCTCGATGATGGGCCTCGTCGCACCGGGCTCGCGCGTCTGGCTTTCAACGTCCGACAGTCCGACGCGCAAGTACAAGCACACCTGGGAGATGGTCGAAGCCGATTTGGGCGAGGGCCCGGGGCTCGTGGGGATCAACACCAATCATCCGAACAAGCTCGTCGCCGAGGCGATCGAGGGCGGGGTGGTTAGCGCTTTGAAGGGCTACCCCGGCCTTCGCCGCGAGGTGAAGTACGGCAAGAACAGCCGCATCGACATCCTGCTCGAGTGCGCCGAGAAGGGCGTGTGCTACGTCGAGATCAAGAACGTGCACATGATGCGCAAGGCGGGCCTCGCCGAATTCCCGGACAGCATCACCGAGCGCGGCGCCAAGCACCTCGTCGAAATGTCGGACATGGTCCGCGCCGGCCATCGGGCCGTCATGGTCTACCTGATCCAGCGCAGCGACGCGAAAAGCCTCTCGCTGGCTGCTGATGTCGACCCGAAATACGTCCAAGCCTTCAAGCTGGCCGCCGCCGCCGGCGTCGAGGCCATTGCCTTGCGCTGCCGCGTGACCCCGGAGCAGATCGCCGTCGAGAAGGCCGTGCCGATAAAGGCGTAAGGGGCCTACAACTCTCCGGTGACACCGAGAACGGTCACGAGTTCCTCACGCGTCAAGCCGCCGTGATGGCCGTTGAGCCGATTGGCAATCAGATCTCGTTCGTGCCACCAAACGAAATGGCCGAGATACGGCAGCACCAGCACATCCCCGAGCCTCCGGCGAAGCTCCGGCGAGACCGATGTCGATTCGCCGAAGAGGCCTGCTGAAACGACGTCATCGACGAGCATGACTGATGCGATGCCGTCGAGGCCGTGCTGCAGCAAAGCTATCGTTTCCGCCCGCCGCTCAGGGCGGATGTGCAGGAACATGTCGCGGGGAGAGCCACACGGCCAGATCGGCTGGCCTGTCGGGCTCATGCTCAGCCATTCGCGAAGCTGCGGCCAGCGCTCGTTGACGTAGATCGTCTCATCGGCTCGCGCTGCGATGTGGCCGTGATCGGCGGTGAAGAGCCATAATGTGCCGCGATTCCGCTTCCGCCCGAGCAGCATGTCGAGCGCCGCCCAGAACGCGATCACCTCGGCATCATGCACCGCGGAACCCGGACCATGGATGTGGGCGGCAGTATCGAGGCCGGCCCAGTAGAAGTTGATGAAGGCCTTGCCGGGCACGTCCGAGACCAGCTGGGCGAGCGCCACGATGGCTTCTGCCAGCGTGCCATAAGGCACGATCTCGGCGCCAACGGACGCGATCACATTGTAGGGAGAGCGGGCATAAGACCGATGCGCGAGCTGGAAGGATCTTACACCCCGGGCAGCGAGCCGCTGATGCGCCGTCTCGAGCGGCTCTGCGAACATCGCGGTCGCAGCGGAGCCGAGCCGTGCAGCAGACCCTGGGGCTTCGCCGAGCAGCGCGAATGGCAACGACTGAATGACCTCGCCTAATGCCGGCACATACATGTTCCACTCGTAGATGCCGTGCCGCGCCGGCAAAACGCCGAGGTTCATGGTCGTGACGGATGCCGCCGTCGTCGATGGAAAGAGCGCCGAGATGGGCGTCAGCACGCCATCGCCAGCGACCCGCTGTAAAATGCGGAAGCGATCCAGGTAGCGCTGCCAGAACTCCCAGCCGAAGCTGTCGACGAAAACGAGCACGACCTTATCGGGGGCCGGATAGTTGCCCCCGAATGCGTCGTCCGGAATGAGCGGCCCGATTGTCTCGCCCGTGAGCAGTCGGTGCACCGTCGCGGGGATGTTCCCAAACGAGTAGTCAGCATAGATCGGCTTCACAAGCCGGTCACCGAAAGCCGGAAAGCGTTGAAGAGTGTGGTCGTTGATCAAGGCAGTCGCCTTTCCGTTCCGGTTCCGGGCCGTATTCTATCGGTGCTACCCGCCGCCCGCATCTGTGCTAAGCAAAGCGGAACGCCATCCGAGCCGGAATCGCAGCAATGACCATCAAAGCCCCCAAGGATTGTGCCGATCTGTCTGATGTCCGCGTCGAGATCGACCGGTGCGACAAGGCTCTCGTCGATCTCATCGCCGAGCGGTTCGGCTATGTCGAGCGGGCTTGGCAGATCAAGCTCGGCCTCGGCCATGAAGCGAACGTACCTTGGCGCAACCAGCAGGTCTTCGACCGCGTTCGCGCCCGAGCCACCGAGCGTGGCATTCCGCCGGACATGTGCGAGGCGCTCTGGCGCCAGATGGTCGGCTGGTTCATCCAGTACGAGGAAGAAAAGCTCAAGGATGAGATCGTGGCCAAGGGCAACAAGACCTGAGCGCGACGCTATAAGCTGATATCAGCGGGAGCTTGCGATGCCGCCCGAGTTCAAGGACGTGCTGCTGCTCGCCATCATGAACCCAGCGACACTCGCCGCCGGGTTCCTGGTCGGTCGGCGCGCCGACCAAGTCCAGAAGATCATCGTGGCGGGATTCGTCGCCGGTATCGCGGGCGTGCTCTTTGTGGGCCTGATCATGCTTGCCGGACTCTATCCGCCGAAGGTGCGTCTGCTCAGCGGCGTCTTCGTCGCCTCGTTCCTCCTGGGGCTGGTCTGGGGCTGGATCGGCTTCTCGACTCGGCGAAAAGACCCCGACGCTGGCTGACTACTGACGGCGTCACACGCTCACCCGTCCCCCGATGTCGGCAATGGTTTGCGGTCGGTGGTACGAGCCGTGGCGGGCATTGGGCTTGGCTTCTGCTTTCCGCTGCCGACCAGAAGAATCAATGGCAACGTGATGGCGCAAGCGGCCGTGAAGAGGCCGAAAGCGTTCAGATAGGCGATAAGCGCTGACTGCCGGCTGATCTCGTTGGAGATTTTCTGAAGCCCTGCCAGCGAATTCGAATCCCATGCCCCCATCACCCACGGTAACGTCAGTGATGGATTGAATGACGAGATTGATTCCGCCATCCGGCTGTAGTTCACGCCTGTCGAGCGGATGATCTCGGCGACGCAAATCGAGATGAAGAAGCTCGAGCCGAGATTGCGAAGAAGATGGAACACCGCGCTCGTTTCCGGTCGGTCCTTCTCGGCCACATTCGAGAATGCGATGACGGAAAGGGGCACCCAGATGGCGCCGATCGCCAGACCCTGCAACGCCGCGTTGGCCATGAGCGATATCGGCCGCACGTTCAGGTCCATGGTCATCAACCACAGCCCCGCCACCAACAGCATGCCGAACCCCGCCATCATTGATACCCGTGCATCGACACGATTGGCGAAGCCCGCGATCAAAAAGCCGATACAACCGCCGACGCCGCGACTCGCTATGATCTCGCCGACGATCGTATCGGGAAAGTTGGCGTGCGCTTTCAGCAGTGGTGGCAACAGCACGACCGGCGTAAAGTTCAGCATCCCGTAAAGCGCGACCAGAAGCAGGCCGATCGCATAGTTGCGGTTTCGCAAGTGCCGCGGGTCCAGGAACGGCTCGCGCGCGGTCATGATGTGCATCGCGAAAACCCAGAATGCGACCACGGCGACGAGAGTCTCGATCTGTATCTCGAGGCTGTCGAACCAGTCGAGCCGCTGTCCACGCGAGAGCACGAGTTGCGTAGCAGCGAGCGCTAGCGAAAGCGCAATGAACCCCGTCCAGTCCAATGGCCGCGGCGAGCGCCTGTCATCCGGGGGCAGAAAGGCGCGCAAGCCCAGGACACCGATCACCCCGACGGGGAAGATGGCGTAGAAGGCATAGCGCCACGAGTACGTTTCCGCCATGTATCCGCCGAGCGTTGGGCCGATCACCGGCCCGATCACCACACCGAAGCCGAACAGGCCCAGCACCAGAGCATGATGGCGCTGCGGGTAGGTATCGAGCAGGATCGATTGCGCGAGCGGCGTCGAGGGCGCTCCGAACGCACCCTGCAGAACCCGCCAGAACACAAGGGTTTCCAGCGAATTCGCAAATCCACACATCAGCGTGGTGATGGTGAAGCCGAAGACGCTCCAGATCATCACATTGCGCACGCCGAAGCGGCCCGACAGCCAACCGGTCATCGGCGTCACGATGGCCGTTGCCAGGATATTGAACGTGATGACCCAGGACACCTCGTCGGCGGTCGCCGACATCGAGCCTTGCATCTGCGGCAGGACGGTGGAGACGATCAGGATGGTCGTCGAGTAAAGTGTCGTCGCAAGGACGACCGAAACAAGCACTAGCGCTCGCTTTACGGGCGTCAGGGCTTCCACGGCTGGTTTGTCCGGACTCATACCACCACTTCTAGCGCAGCCTCAGTCGCACACAAATGGCGTCTTACGACCGACGGTCAGAGGTCGTGCGCGAGAAGGTGACTATCATCCGAACTCGGACTGCCAACGATCCTTGCCGCAGCGCCAGTCCTCGCTGCACGCCAGCCACCGCTCACGGCTCAGATGCGGCGTGCCGCTGCTTGTGGCATTGCGGTCGCCGCAAACCGGATTGCACACAGAATGCCTCGACTCGGCACGGCCCCAGCAATGACACGGGCCAAACCGATCCGGCAGGTCGGCCGCACGTCAGGGCAGGAAGCCCTTGGCGAGGCTCATCGCTTGGCGCGCGCGCTCGGTGCCCTTGTCGTCGAGCACGGCCAGAGTCCAGGCGAGGTCCGTCCCCGCCTCCTCGGTCGAGCGAGCCCGGATCTCGGCCACGAGCGTCTCGCCGGTCTCGAGCGCGATCGGAGTGAGCGCCGGGAAGAACAGTTGCTCCCAGTGGGTCGGCGGGGCCAGCGGGCTGGTCGTCAGCGAGACGCCCGGCACGAGTTCGGCCGCCCACCAGACGGCCAATCCGTGCACGCTGACTGGCTGGTCCGTCGTCCATCGGACCAGGCCGCGCCGCGCGACCCGGTTCTTCTGATGGAAATCGATCCGGTCCCACCGCTGCGCGGCGAGGCCCTGCCCCAGCAACTCGTCCGGCCTGAATGAGCGGATGTAGACGTTGTTGAGGCTCATTTCGCGCGCCGGACCGAAGTCGAGTCCGTAGCCCACGTGGTCCCAAACGCACAACTCGTCCCGGATGCGGGACCCAACGACTGGGCAAGCGAATTGCTCAACGACCCCCGGAATGAGCACGCCGCCCGGCTTGAGATGTCGGGCCCGGGCATCGTTCATGGTCTCGACCAGGAACTCCTCCAGTGCGAAGTTGCCGAGCGTCTCGGTCACCACGATGTCGGCTGGCTCCGGCTCGATGATCTCGGTCGAGCGGCCCGGAACGAGTTCCACGGCACGCATCCGGTTGAGCGCCTTGAGCTGCTCGGCGACCGCCCCGATCTCGGCCGTCTCGAAGGCCCAGACCTTCTTGGCTCCAAGCTTCGCGGCGAGAAAGGCGAGCAGCCCTGTCCCGGTCCCGATGTCGGCGACCGTGCTCTTACCTTTCACGACGACGCGCGAAAGCGCCTCGTGGAAGGCGGCGATGCGGATCCGGTCCGCGATCAACGTGCGATGGTATTCGATGCGCATCGGCGAGGACTAGCGGCTGCCCGGCTCCCCGGCAATCGGTCTTTCAGGCGTTTCGCTCTTGCCGTGCCCGCTCCAGTGCCTCCGGTGTGTCGACGTCGGCGAAGATGCGCGGAGAGCCGATGTCGACTTCCGCGACCTCGTCGCCATGACGCCCGATGACGTGCTTGGCGCCAGCGTCACCTTCGACCTCGGCGAGTTCGGACACGAGATGAGCGGCGAACAGCACGGGGTTACCGCGCTTCCCGCCGTGGGTGGGAACCACGATCGAGCGACCCTCCTTCGGCGCCAGGCCAGAGACCAGCCGATCGATATCGGCGCTAACCACACCGGGCATGTCGCCCAGCGCGACGAGAACGCCATCGAGGCCCCGCGGGAGCGCAGCAAGCCCCGCCTTCAGCGAAGCGGAAAGGCCGTCGCGGTAGCTCGGGCTGGCCACGAAGCTCACCGCCAAGCCGTCGAGCGCTGTGCGGACTTCCTCGGCCATATGCCCCGTGACGACGATAACCGACGTCACGCCACTCCCGAGCACGGCCTTGACAGTCCGCCTCACGACCGGCTCTCCTCCCATGTCAGCCAGAAGTTTATTCTCAGGTCCGAAACGGGTCGAGCGGCCCGCTGCCAGAACGAGGGCCGCCACTTTGATGCGATGGCGAGAGCCGTCGGCCACGGCGTCGTCTTCAGTCATTGCATCTCCCACGAGTTTGCCCTCGCGCGGCTGTGGCCGGGTAGCGATCTCCTTCAGGAGCCCGCCGAGGCCCATGGCGGCCACATCAGCCACCCCGACCTCGAGCCCCGCCAACCGCCGCTCGAGGATCCAATCGAACCCGTTGAGTTTCGGGCTTGCCGCGCAGCTCGGCGCGCCGATCACGTCCGTATCGCCGAGCCGCCCCAGCAGCATCAGGTTGCCGGGATCTACTGGCATGCCGAGGCGGATGATCTCGCCGCCGGCTTCGACAAGAGCCGCAGGAATGACGTCGCCCCGATCGACGATGGCCGACGCGGCGAAAACGATGATCGGGTCAGCCCCAGCCGATTTCATCCGCTGGATAGCGGCTGCTACGGCGGCTTCTTCGTGCGCAACAGTCTCGACGTGAGCGAGCCTGGCCCCAAGCGTCTGCAGCCGGTCTTCGATAGCCGTGCGCCGTTTGGCGAGAACATTCGCCTTGGTCCCAGGCATCCGCGTCAGAATGAGACCTGCCACACGTGGTGCAAATGGCCTCACACTGGCAAGTGCCGGCCGATCGGCCAGAATAGCTTCCGCCGCGCTCACCACACCCGCAGGGAGGGCGAACGTGATCACCTTCACGGTTGCAATCATCTGCCCCGCTGCGACCCGCTCCAGGCTCGGCACGGTGGCAACGGTCAGCCCTTCGTCGAGGGCATTGATCCGAATGAGCGCCTTCGGATCGATGACGGTCAGTCCGGCACCAGATGCAAACAAGTTGGCCCGACCGGTGAAAGGCGCTGCGGCATGGGTG